>JAQSXG010000488.1 GCA_029256785.1 Neobacillus sp. | reverse complement strand
ACCACTTCAAATTGTAGCGAACTAGGTAGGTGAATAATATCGAATAGAAAGGAAGGTTGCTATGAATGACACGAAACTAGATTTGTATGAGGTTACTTTAGAGCCCAGTGGTAAGCAAATACAAGTTAAAGAAGGCCAGACATTACTTGATGGAATTATTCGCAACGGATTACAAGTTTCATATGGATGTCGACATGGAAACTGTGCGTTATGCAAAGCGAAGGTTCTAGACGGTGAATATGAAATCATGGACCGTGTGACAGATTATTCACTTCTTTCTTTTGAACGGGATGAAGGCTACGTTCTATTATGCAGTACAGTTCCGGAAAGTGATCTCATCGTCGAAATCGAAGAAGAGGAAAGTGAAGGCCTTGAATTTCACCCAGTCCTCGATTTTGAAGCAACCATCGTAAATAATGAAAGACTGACAAAGGATATTCATTTGATTCAAGTCGAAATGAGACAACAGAATGGGATTCGATACTCCTCTGGGCAATTTTTTGAGTTTGACATTCCTGAAATTGAGCAAACGCGAGCCTATTCAATGGCCAATCGGTATGTAGAGAAGCAACCTCTTGATTTTCATGTAAAAAGAATTGAAAATGGAGCGGGCTCAAATTACATGTGTGACTTACAACCAGGTGCCACCGTAACGGGCTCTGGTCCCTACGGAAAAATGCAATTGATTAATCGCGAAAAAGATTTAATTTTCATAGCAGGTGGCTCCGGGATGGCCCCTATTAAAGCCTTGGTTGAGGAATTATTCAATGGCCAATATCAACACCAAGCCTGGTTCTTTTACGGGGCAAGAACAAAAGATGATTTATTTTTGACAGAGCAATGGACGCGACTTGAGAAGGATTACCCTAACTTCCACTTTGTCCCTGCACTATCAGATCAGCCAAATGATGAAGAATGGTTAGGTGAAACAGGATATATTGCCAATGTGGTAGAGAAATATTTGTCTGACGTAAGTCAAATGGATGCCTATCTATGTGGCCCACCAATCTTAATCGAAACCGTTACCAACACGCTTTATAAAGGTGGACTTAGGCGCTCTAATATATTTTCGGATGAGTTTTAATTCGGTATATAATCCCTCACAAAAGTTAAAAGTTTTGTGGGGGATTTAAATCTATTTGGAGGCGAGGAAAATAGATGTTTAAAATATCCGTTGGTGAAAATGGTGAACAATTGTTTCTATGTGCAAAGGATGAGGATCTACTATCAGCAGCTCGCAAAAACGCCCAAAAAATCATGCGAGGCTGCTGCAGTGGTGGCTGTGGTGTTTGTAAAATAAAGATAGATGAAGGACAGTTCCGTAGAGATACGAGCTCAATGGCTGTTTTACCAGCACATGAACGAGAGCAGAATTACACGCTTGCTTGCAAAACATTCGCTTTAAGTGACTTAAGGATCACTTTCCTTAAATAAATGGGGAGAGTTTACAAGCTTGTCGTGTTATAAATTCAGAATATTATAAATTTTATATCTATTTAACTGATTTAGCATACTAAATAAGATATAATTGATAGTAAAAGTGCAATTATATCTATCGATCGGGGGGAGTTTGTAAAATTGTTAGTTGAAAAAACAAACATCATCCAATCTAATAATGGGAACCTTATGTTAAATAATCAAAGAATTGTAGTGACTCCGTCCTCTGGCATCGGTACGTTACGTAAAAATTTAATAGAGACAATTGGCTATGAAAGAACGAAGACATTTTTGATTCGTTATGGGTGGAATTTAGGAGTAAGTGATGCTACGGTACTGATGCAAGAAATGGAAGGTGCTTCACTCAATGAGATTATTATGGAAGGCCCAAAACAACATATGTTAATGGGACATGCCATAATAGAAGGGATCATCATAAAATTAGATTCTAAAAATAATCATTTTCATATGGAAGGAACTTGGTTGAACTCTTATGAGGCACAAGAACATATTCGCCTGTTTGGAATTAGTAATGAATCAGTTTGTCATATATTAGTAGGATATGCGAGTGGTTACACATCAATGGTGTTAGGGACAACGGTTATTTTTAAGGAAAAAACGTGTGAAGGTAAAGGGGCAGAATTTTGTCTCTGGGTGGGGAAAACATTAGAAGATTGGAAAGGAGAAATAGATCAGGAATTAGGATTTTTTAAAGAGAATAATCTCATTAATGAACTCGAAAATGCGTATGAGCAGATTGTTGTCGAACGTGATAATCTTAATCAAACATTTGTTTTTCATAAGAACCTAATGGAGCAAATCATGCTCGGTAAAGACCTCCAGTCCATAGCCGAGATGGTCCACGAATTCCTTGGTGTGCCTATATTGATTGCAAATCAAAATAAACGTACTCTTGCTTCAATTGGATTAACAGCAAAAGATATTGAAAATTACTATGGTGAATTAACAAAATGGTTCAAGAATAACAATAAAGAGGATGTTGAAAAAAAGCTCCGAAACAAGCGCGATTTAGATAAACCTCATATTCTTACTAAGCTTATATCAGTTGCTGAGGATCAACACTATCTCGTGTCACCAATCATTGTTCGTCAAAAGCTAGTTGGCTACTGCACGTTAATCTTAAAATGTAAGGAAATAAAAGACATCAACCGCATGATTTTAGAAAGAACGGCTTCCGCTAGTTCAATTTACTTATTAAGTCAGCAGATAGCCATCGAAACAGAGCAGCGTTCTCGTGGATATTTTTTAGAACAAATTATTAGTAAACAATTAACGAAGGAAGAAATATTAAAATGGGGTCATTATGTTGGAATTGATTTAGAAGATTCTTTTTATGTGGCTGTGTTAAATAAAATCAGCAAAAATAAAAGGATGATAAAAAAAGATCAATTAGAATTTAACGAACAATTAATTGGGAACCTATCAACGTATTTTACTAAGAAGAAAGCACGTTTTCTTATCGGTCAAAGGTTGGATAATATTGTGATTTTGATCCAAGAGAAATTTATAAAAGAGCAAGGAACAGAAGTCCCTGTATTTTTCGAGGAAATCCTTGAATACTGTCAAACAATGTATCGAGCAAAGAACTTCAAAATAGGGATTAGCTTGTGCTCTAATTCAATAGAAACAACCGATCAGCAATATGAGGAAGCATTGGCAGCTTTTCAAATGGCTAGTCTACAAAGGCGAATCATTTCTTATGATGGACTAGGAGCAGTAGGGATATTAATTCAAGCTGGTAATGAAAGCGTTATCAAGAGATTTACCGAAAATCTGCTTGGAAAATTAATAAACTATGATAAGAAAAAGGGGACTGAATTTATTAGAACCCTTTATGTCTACCTTTCCCATGGTGGAAACCTAGAAATAACAGCTTCCACTATGGCTTTATCAATAAGTGGCTTACGATACCGCTTGCAAAAAATTGAAAACCTGCTTAACGTTGATATTCGAAATCCCCATATTAATTATCAACTTTACCTGGCAATCCAATTATTAATTGTTAACGGAGAGTTAAATCTCGATCTATGACGAAAACTACATACAAGATAAAAAGGTGAGGAGCAGCTAAATTCTTTAGCTGTTTTTTAATGTCCTTTTATAAGATAAAATGGGAATGAGAGGTTGAACCGATTAAAATTTAAAAGTGAAATGCTTGTGCAACTAAAGAAATAAAGCAGAAAAAGGGGAAAGGTCCGTGCTGATCTCGCAGGTTAAACCAGATATAAAATCAATCGTGCATTTCTTTGATAACCAACATAATTTTTTTACGGAGTTGGAGGTATACTTCACCCAAAATAGCCAGAAATTACGGGCTACTTTATTGTTCCCGTTTCATAATAAAGGTCGTTTCTTATTAGAAAAAGTACAAATTTTTCATCATGATCAATGGACCCCAAAAAAGGGGGATCCTTATCATTTTGGGAGGGCTCTTGCTGACCACTACTCGGTAGAATTGGTAGGGGGGAAAATAAGTGCAAGTGAACGGAATGCCAAAAATCAGTTAGAAAGACGATTTCGTTCACTCGTCACACAGCTTGCATCAAAGCTAAAAGAGGAACTACCTCCTTTTTATAAAACTGAATGTGAGATTAGTCCAGATTTCTTAAGCATCACCAC
>JAQSXG010000487.1 GCA_029256785.1 Neobacillus sp. | reverse complement strand
ATTGCTGCAAGTGAAGGCAATATTGATATTGTAAGATATCTTGTGGATCAAAAGGCAGTAATAGATACAGTATGTGAAGATGATGGAAATAGTACTCCTTTAATTGTTGCGAGTGTTTATAACTATCCTGAAATTGTAAATGTATTAGCTTTAAGTGGAGCAGATACCGAATTAAAGGATGATGAGGGGAGAACTGCTCTTTTCAATGCAGCTATTGCACGAAATACAGACGTAATTCGTATATTACTTAAGTACAATGCCAATCAAAACGTTGTAGATTATTCAGGAAAAAAATTAGAAAATATATTGAAAAAAATAGAGCTTGATTAAATAAACCTTACAAGCTACCAATACAAAAAGTAGCGTATGACTAGAACCAGAGATAAATTAGTAACTAAATATCTCTAGTTCTTTTTTAGTTAGCACACTATTGGAACAAAATACGACGTTTAAATTCTATAGAGAAGATTTAGGTGTGATCTCATGTTCAACCGCATAATAAATAGCACAACTGCTTTCATCAAAAATATATTCTCAGATATTTTATGGTAAATTTAAGAGTCGTACAAAATGGGAAACAAGGTCAGTCTGTTCAAAAGATTTAAGAAGATTTTTAATTTGAAAACAGAATCAAAAAATTAGCTGACATGACAATTAAGTCATATAAAAGTAATTTGACTCTGCATTCTCTAAAATAATTGCCTATTTGGAAAATCTAATGAGGTGGTTTTACATGAATTCTATTTTAAAATTCCCAGAAAATATAGAGTAGTTTCGCTTTTTTCAGGTGCTGGTGGTCTAGATATGGGACTTGATCGCCAAGACCTCAAAACGATTTGGGCAAATGATATTGACAAAGACGCTTGTGAAACACATAAAGCATGGTCGGGTGCAGAAGTCGTTTGCGGTGACATAGGAAAAATCGGATTTGAAACAGTCCCTGAAACGGACGTAATTGTTGGGGGATTCCCATGCCAAGGATTTTCGCTTGCTGGTCCCCGGAAAATTGATGACAAAAGAAATACACTTTACCGTTATTTTGTTAAACTTCTTGAGTTACGTCAACCCTATGCTTTCAGGTAATAGGCTTTATATTCAGATGACAATTACTATTAAATTGTCTCATTTTACAAAGTGTAGTGTTGTGTTATATAATTAAAACAGTTAAATGAACGGAAGGGTGAACCAAGGGCCAATGAAAAACTGATCCTATTGATGAAACAGTCACATGGAAGGCATTACAGATGCAGAGCGCTTTTCTGTATGTATGTCTTCAAACGGACTTTTTCAGAATAGGGTCGGCGATCAGCGGCTATGCGTCTTTTCTGCGTTCATCCGTACTTATGCCTCCTATTCTGAACTTGGATAGGGGGCGTTTTTGCGTCCTCAGAAATTGTGAAAATGGGGCGGGAAATCATCTGCCGGGATCTTGGCATCTTGAGAAAATCATCAAACCAGTTTTTCATTAATTTTATCTACTACATAAATAATTTATGTATGAGAGGAGGCAAAGGTATGTTAACTTTTTGGCGAATTAAATTCGGTAAAAAGAATAAAATTTCTGGCATTTTGTTTTCAAGGGGAGTAGTCTGCTCTTTTTTAAGCCAAACATCCTCTATAGAAACAGTGGCCGGAAATTATTTGCCTCAATTTATGAAAATCTGTAAGAGATGCACTATTTATTAGTCTATCTTAGATTTGATACAGATTGGATATAAACGTTGGCGCCGGTATTTTATCTGGTGTCTTTTTTATTGGCTAGAGTTACTTCTCCCTTCTACTATATTTTCAACTAATAAACTATATCTCATTTATTATTTGAACGAATTGTGAAGGGATGTATTAAAGTGTTAAAAACTTCAACCAAATACGGAAAAATACAACATTATTTAAGGAATATAAATCAGCCCGATTACAGATTCAAACAAATCATCCACTCAATTTTCATGGAAAGAATTGGTGACTTTGAAAAAATGGATGTATTACCCAAAACGTTAAGACAGCAATTAGTAAAAGAATTCGGTACAAATATTTTAAGCATTGATCCGGTGTCAGAACAATCTTCTCAGCAAATTCATAAAGTTCTATTTAGACTACCTGATTTTAATAGGGTAGAAACTGTAGGTATGAGATTTAAAGCTGGTTGGAATTCATTTTGCATTTCCTCTCAATGTGGATGTAATTTAGGATGTAAGTTTTGTGCAACCGGTGCTATTGGACTAAAAAGAAACTTAACGGCCGACGAAATAACCGATCAAGTTCTTTATTTTTATCTACAAGGCCAATCTTTGGACAGTGTTGCGTTTATGGGAATGGGCGAACCGCTTATGAATGGACATGTATTTAGCGCTTTGGGTATATTAACAGATGCGACATTATTTGGACTAAGCCCAAGGCAGATAACTGTTTCGACAGTCGGGATTATACCTAACATCAGAAGAATGACTCGTGACTATCCTCAAGTTCACTTAACATTCTCATTGCATTCACCTTTTAATGAACAACGTAGTTCATTGATGCCCGTGAACGATCGCTTTCCTTTAGAGGATGTTATGAACGAGTTAGATGACCATATTCGAATAACGAGAAAGAAAGTATATATTGCTTATATCATGTTACCTGGATTTAATGATTCTATAGATCATGCAAAGGCTGTGATCAAACTTCTTAAAGGTAGGGTTCATTCTGGTAAATTGTACCATGTTAATATTATAAGATATAATCCTACCGTAGATGCTTCAGTGCATTATGGAATATCAGATGAAAGGAAAGTAGACGCATTTTATTCCGAATTAAAATCAGCAGGGATTCATGTCACGATCAGAAGTCAATTTGGGATTGATATTAATGCAGCCTGCGGGCAATTATATGGTCAGTATCAAAAAATAAATAAAAAGAGTTAAAGTCGACAATAACTTTGCGCTATCTTGTTTGCTGCTGGTGTACAGGAAAAAGCATGAAAAGTGTTTACCTGTTAATACTCTGAATGTATAAAAAAACAAAGGAGCAAATAAAAATGCAGAAATACAAAATTTTTAACACCATCACAACAGTAATTATTACTGATAGTGAAGCGGAAAGTGTAGCGGAAGCCCTTGCTAATGTCGATGAACTGAACTTTAAGAAGATACAGATGACACTAACAGATGTAAATGGTAAAGAACATGTAATCAATGCGGAGGAATGGAAAATTAAATCTGAAGTGATGAATGAGACAGGTGAGAAGGTCGCTGAATCACACTAAATAATGATTGAACAAAAAGAAAGCCACCTGTGCTTACGGCTACGAGAATGTACCAACGATATATCTTTTTCGCCACTGATTGCCAACAATTTTGCCATTTGTAATTAAGATGTTTACCAAATAAAGAAATCCCTGCGATGATTGCTTTTGATCATCTATAGGGATTTCTTTTGTTTATGCATATTGAACAGAATGGACTCCTTCTCAAATCCAAAATGTATCACTTTCGTAAGGGATGGAACGAATGCACCCAATATCGAAAAAGTATTTTTGGGGTATCTGTCGTTGTCAGGTTATGATCGTCTACTGATCTATGGATTCACTTAGAACCTTCTCGACAAAAAACTAATGGCTTAGTCGTTTAAAAAACATGGTCTCTCCTTTTTAAACGTGAATATCTTGAATAAGACGGGCCGGCACAAGCCGGTAATTTTGATATGCGGGAGGAATCATCATGACAGAAGTGCTCGCTCTTGCAACGATTATATTGCCAATCATTACTGCAGTGACACAATTGATCAAACGAAGTATATCAATTCCGAAGAATGCTGTTCCGGCGATTGCATTAGGCGTTGGTCTTCTGATCGGTCTGGCGGCTTATCCATTTTCTGATCTGCCACTTGTGCTCCGGTTATGGGCGGGTGGTCTTGCCGGATTGTCGAGTACCGGATTGTTTGAACTTGCGTTTAATGACCGATCAGGAAACACAAAAGAATGACATAATGTTCCTACCCGGCTATGCTGGGATACATAAAAAGAATAATGGTCATGTAAAATGGCTTTTATTTCATACACACACGCTCATATTGGAATCTTTCTTATTTTTAATGACAAAAACGTACC
>JAQSXG010000486.1 GCA_029256785.1 Neobacillus sp. | reverse complement strand
ATCTATTTTTCTTTCAATGTTATCTCTGATGAAATCTCCTACCATTCTCATATACCTCCAGAAAGTGTTACTAAAAACCTCGTTTTTTACGCGAAAAAAGCCCCTTTTTACCCATTTGTTACTTTTGGTAACACGTTTGAACCTTACAGCCCCAAGGGTTTTAGATTATTGTTACCTTTTGTTACCTAAAAACTGCATTAACGCTCCTAATATACTTATTTATTATTTTTATTTTTTTGTTTTTGTAATTTATAAGTAACAAAAATAACAAAAATATAAAATAAAGTACTTTAAACCCTTGGTACTACTGACTTTTAAGTGATTTTAAATGTGTTACTTTTTGAAAAATTACTCGAATTTCGCTCTGATTTCGGTAACATTTCGCCTTTTTCGCTATCATTTGATAGCTGAAAAGTAACATTTGCCCTTTCTTTGAGCGTAATGCCATAAACCCAATACTTGTTATAGTTCCCACGATCACGTTTATATCCTTTTGTTTCTAACGCTCTGTAAAACGCTCTGTTTTTTAATGCGAATTCTCCATTTTTAAAGCACCAGTTAGAATACACTTCATAAAGTTCTTTTGCTTCTATTTTTTGAGAACCATTTATAAAGCAACATTCGTATATGAATGGTCCGAGGATATCCATTTCTTCTTTATAATCGCCTGTTGCTTTCATAACAATTGCCGGGTCATTTAACCCCGACTGCTGCCACTTCAAGCAACCTTCAATCACCCAATTCAAAATGCCTGGCATTTCAAGTGATAATTTCTCTGGCAATTTTTTATCACGTTTTTCCTTTGGTAGCTGCAGGTTAAATGGAATTAATCGAATACGTCTCCAGATACCTTCATCAACACCTTTGATTACCGGTTTATGGTTGGTAGTAAAGAATACTTTGAATTCCGGAATGAACTCGAAATATTCTTGTCTAAGAAAGCGCGCTAGCACTGGCTCCCCACCTGTAATTTGCTTTACAAATGATTCCGATAGCTGTTCACCATCTTCACTTTCAATTGCAGATACAAAGCGAGCTCCTACCAATCTAGCAATATCATTATTAGCACCGGTTTCTTTTTTCTTAATAAAGGTATCTGATTTAGCTTGTTTTCCATACTCACCCATGAGGTCCTTAATGGTATTGATAAAAGTTGATTTACCATTAGATCCACCACCGATTAGAAAAACCATTATTTGCTCTGTGATTTCTCCAGTTAATGAATATCCAATAAGTCGCTGCATGTATTCGATAAGTTCTTTATCGCCTTGAAATATTTGATCCAAGAAGCTTAACCATTCGGGACACTTTGCCTTTTCGTCGAATGACACATTCGTTATCTTTGTTAAGCCTAGTTCACGATCATGTGACTGCAGCTTACCTGTTTTTAAATCCACGATGCCATTTTCGACATTCAACAAATACTTATATTGGTCAAATTCCTCACGCTCTCCTGGAAGCAACGGCATAAGATCCTTAATGCTGTTCATTCGGATGTTTCTTCTTTCGCACATTCGGGCCCATTTTGTTTCGGCTTCATCCTCTGATTTATAAAGACTACGAAGCACTTTTGCTGTAATCCGTTCAATCTCTTTTTTAGTGTCTATTTTCCACCGTTTTCCGTCCCATATTAGCCATCCCATATCGGAAACATATTTGATCACATGTCCATATTCATATGCAATTCGTTCAGCATTTCCAAGTTCAGTTAATCGGAATTTCTTTTTCGGTTTTGGTTGTTCCTCCACAACTTCATCAACATTGTGGAAGTCAAAGGAGAATTCAGCAAACTGTTCTTTGTTATCCAGTATTGTTGTAGCAGTAGAAGAAATGGCTGTTGCTATTGTTCTTTCACCGTATGTCTCATTCGTATCTCTAAAATGGATAACATCCCACTTATCACGCATTAGTCCTGATTCTCGGAACATTGTATCCATCCGGGTTGCTGACTTACCTGTCCAGAACGCTAGATGGTTACACAATGCTAAGTCAGTAGCTGAATGGTCACCTTTGATTAAATGGCCATTGTACAACGAACGTATTTCATCACCGTTTTTAGAACGAAATATTCTATCCCAGAGCGTATCATTCGGAATGTTAATTTCATCCTTTTCAAACTCAGCCAAATTGATACGACCTTGAATATCACTATCATCAAAGTACTGTTCAAATACTTCTGCTATTTCATCCGTTCGATCATATATTTCATTAGAATTTTCTCGATTGCCGGTAAAAGTGAAGTAACGCCCATATGAATAAATTTCTAAACCATGTTTTGTGTTCTTTCTCCCTGTACCAATCACATTCTGAGGTAAATTACCTTTTATGATGATGTGAATACCTTTTCCAGACGGTGAAAATTCCGTGTAACTATCAAGCGTGTCGATAATTTCCGTTGAAAATGTATTTGTCTTTCCGTCCACAACACACTTATCAATATCAACCCCGATGTAATTGTCTTGCCGGCTGAATACAAAGCCTATGCCGTCATAATCACCCTCGAGATAAAACTTAACGGCCGTAGCAAAGGTGCTCCAGGTCCGACGATTGTTTGCTTGTGCCATCTCTCCATTTACTTGATAAGGTACTTTCGTTGGCTTGCCATTTCGCTTCTCTGCTTTCCACAATATCCATTGAGGAAGGGCTTTTAATTCGGCAGGGATATCGTTTAAACTGTATGGATTTTCTTTCATTGCGCCCTCCGATTACGTTTTTAGGTACAAAAAAGAGAAGCTGGGCAAAACCAACCTCTCTATTTAGTTATTTTAGAATGGTAAATCATCATCGCCGATATTAATTGTTGGTCCTCCTTGTACAGGTGGGTTGGCCGTTGACGGATTGTAATAGCTTGATTTCGCATAGTTATTCCCGTCATTGCCCTTTTCATGTTTTACACCAATCTCTAAATTCTTACCGATTAGTTGTTTTGCCATGTCTTCACAAGAACTGAAAGTGTGGTTATTCGAGAACCCTGTAGCTAATAATAATGACTTAACAATTCCTTGTGCCGTAGGATGTTCAAAGGTGAAATTGTTATACAGCACCTTTGCCCCTTGTGATTCTTGTGGAACGTCTGAACGAATTTCAAAATCAACAACCAACATGTCTTTTTTAGCTTGTGTTAATTTAGCAACCGCATTGAGTATTACTGCCTCATATTTACCTGGCTTTGGTAACTGGAACCCTTTTACTTCTTCTACTTCATCCATTTTGAAAAATGACATATTATTTTTCCCCTTTTTCTTTTAAATTTTGTTGTTCTTTAATACCTTTTTCGTAATCTTCTTTAGATATAAGATTACAATGTGCAAAATCTATACCTTTGGGCACTTCTTGGCCTGCTTTAAATCCAACAAATGAATCACTTTCAGGATGGAAGTAATAAGCATCACGTTTAAATTTCTTAGGTTCTTCTTTTTTATTTGTGGAAGGCGCATCTCCAATTTTAATTAACTCTTCTTGAACGCATCCTTTACGCTGATCTAAATGGTTCTTAGCAAAAATACTTTGATTACCTTCGAGGATAAATCCTCTTGTACCGTCAGCTTTTCTAACTAGTCGAGCAACAACGTGTACAATGCCCATAACATGATTAACGATTTTATCCCGGATATCCGGAACGAATTGGTTATATTGCTGACCATCGTCATGGACAATACTGCGTGTAGCTTCCCATGCAGTATAGATGACATTGGCATCCAATCCATTGAATGTTTCAACAACCTTTAAAATATGATTATCGTAAAGAGCATAATCTTTTAATTCAGGCATCCCACTTTTTGTGTTTTCACCTTTATTCATCAGCCACAACTTCTGATAATGTGTAAGGTTGTCCACAAAGACATTGTCATAGTTTGCGATATTCGCTTTTGCATGAGCAAAAAAATCTAAAATACTTTGATGAGGGTCTTCCATATTTATTTTCGCAACATCAACATTTGCATACCCTTCTAGCACTTGACTTGTACCATCGATATCTAATACCAATGTTTTGCCTGGAAGCTTACCTGCAACAGTTGTTTTTCCATCACCCGGTTTTGAGTAGATGATGATTTTTGCTCTTTTACTTTTGGTAATTTGGGCACCGTTTG
>JAQSXG010000485.1 GCA_029256785.1 Neobacillus sp. | reverse complement strand
TAAAACCAATTGTAGTAATCAATAAAATTGACCGTCCTGACCAACGTGTGGACGATGTTTATGATGAAGTTTTAGAATTATTTATGGAACTTGGCGCAGATGACGATCAATTAGACTTCCCGGTAGTTTATGCAGCAGCTCGTGCTGGTATTGCAAAGATGAAAATGGAAGATGAAAGTGATAACCTAAATCCTTTGATGGATTTATTGGTTAAAGAAATCCCAGCTCCAAGTGGCGACTTAAATGGTCCCCTACAAATCATGGTAACAACGCTTGATAATGACGAATATGTTGGTCGTGTAGCAATTGGTCGTATCATTCGCGGTAAAGCTAGTACTAATCAAAGTGTTATTATAATCAATGGTGACGTTGAGACAAAAGCACGTATTGGTAAATTATTTACATACCAAGGGTTGAAACGTGTAGAAGTACAAGAAACGGGACTTGGTGATATCGTCGCTGTTACTGGACTTGGTGATATTAGTATCGGTCATACAATTGCTGATGCTGAAAACCCAGAAGCACTTCCTAGTATTAATATAGATGAACCTACACTATCGATGACATTTGGCGTAAATACAAGTCCATTTGCTTGTAGAGAAGGTCAATTCGTAACTTCTCGTCATTTACGTGATCGTTTATTCAAAGAAGTAGAAACTAACGTAAGTTTACGTGTTCAAGAAACGGATAGTGCAGATACATTTAAAGTTTCTGGTCGTGGGGAACTTCATTTATCCATTCTTATCGAAACAATGCGTCGTGAAGGTTTCGAATTACAAGTTGGTAAACCAGAAGTTATCTATCGTGAAATCAATGGACAACGTTGTGAACCAATGGAAGCATTAACAATTGACGTTCCTCAAGAATTTATGGGTACGGTAATGGAGTCTCTTGGAACTAGAAAAGCTGAACTTGTTAATATGACTGAGTTATCCGGTTATTTACGTATGGAATTCGTCATTCCTGCTCGTGGACTTATCGGTTTCCGCTCTCAATTCTTAACAAATACTAAAGGTAATGGTATCATGCATCACTTGTTCCATGGGTATGTTCCATTTAAAGGTGATATCCCAGGACGTAGTCGCGGTGCTTTAGTAGCATTCGAACAAGGCGAAACTACTGGTTATGGTATTTATACTGTACAAGACCGTGGAGTAATGTTCGTAGGGGCTAACCAACCAGTTTATGAAGGCATGATCATCGGTGAAAACTCTCGTGAAACCGATATGGATGTTAACCCTTGTAAGAAAAAACATGTATCAAACATGCGGACAAGTTCTTCTGATGAAGCAATTAGAATTACGCCACCTCGTTTATTGAGCCTTGAACAAGCGCTTGAATATATCAATAAAGACGAATTGGTAGAAGTAACACCTGAAAATGTTCGCTTACGTAAAGCGACTCTTGATAGAACACAACGTGGTCGTGACCGTAAAAACGTCTAACTTCTTTTAGGATAAAAGACTCATTTTTTATTTCCTGTAAAGATAATGTTGAATTTTAACATTATCTTTGCAGGAAATTTTTTATTGCTGTCGAATAAGCATAACAATAGATTAATAATTTGAATGGATTTGGAGGCAGTGTTATGTCTAGCCTACTTGATAAATTAACAAATGTTTTGATGCCAGAAGAAGAGGAAGAAGTAAAAAGAGCAGAACCTGTTAAAAGAGCGAGCGAAAGAACAGGCAGTTTTGAGTCTCAAGATAAAATGGAAAGACCAGTTTTGACTGTACATACAAACCCTGACTTGAAAATTAAAGTTTTTGTACCAATGACATTTGATCAAGCAAATTTGATTGCTGACTGTTTGAAAAACAGAGAGTCTGTTGTTGTAAATTATGAGCAAGTTGATGATAAGGAACAACGTCGTTTATGTGACTTTTTAAATGGGGTTTGCTATGTGCTAAATGGTGGCGTGCAACGCATAACGAATGTGAGTGTTCTTTATGTACCAGATAATGTAGAAATAAGTAAAGAAATGTGTTCTTATACGATGCCAGTTTATGAAAAACAAGCGAGATAAGATCAATAATAACGACTATGATTATACTTATGTAATCATAGTCGTTTTGTTTTGTATAATGGTTTGATAAGGGCATTATATAGTTTACCAAAAACTAAGTGTTACTATCTTTATATACAGCATTGTTTTTATGATTTGTAAAATGAAATCAGTTTTTTCATATCAGCAGGAAGCGGTGCCGTTATTTTTATCATCTCACCTGTTTTTAGATGTTGAAAAGTGAGGGAATCAGCATGGAGCGCTTGGCGGGCAATTAGGCTAGAACGTGTTCCATACATTTTGTCACCAATGATTGGATATCCTAAATGCGCGAGATGAACACGGATTTGATGTGTCCTACCCGTGTCTAGATTTAGCGCTACCATAGTGCAAGTTTGTGAATAGGTAGTGATTGTTTGGTAATGCGTAATTGCTGTGTCACCATTTGCGTTAACAGCCCGTTGATTTGCTTTTGTAGGATGTTTACCAATCGGTTGATGAATCGTTCCATCACATGGCTCTATCTGGCCGCGTACCAAAGCGGCGTAATTGCGTTTGAGCATCCGCACTTTTAATTGATCTTCCAGTTGGGTTTGTGCATAAGCACTTTTAGCAAACATAATACAACCAGAAGTATCGCGATCTAAACGGTGGATAGGGCGAATGGTTGTCAGTATATTTTTTGATTGAAAATAATACGCTAAGTAATTTGCTAGTGTATGACTTGTTGTATTGCCTGCTGGGTGAACGAGTTGAAATGGCGGTTTATTTAATACAATTGCATCCTCATCTTCATAAAGTATTTCTATATTGCCATTCTCTGGTGTAACACCATAGTCATGATCTTTTAGCATTAAAACACGCAGAACATCATTTTCTTTTAAAGGACGTTTTAAAAAAGCGACTTTTTTATTAATAAAAATCCCCTTTGCTCGTGTTAATTTTTGTAGGTTGCGATTAGAACAATGTAATACTTGTTTCAGGTATGCTTCTATTGTTAATCCTGCATTAACTGCTGTGATGATGTAATTTTGAAATTTATTTTGGTTTAACATGATGTAACCTCACTTGATTGTTATTGTATAAAGTTTATTATAACAAGGGTGATTATGATTTAACAGAATAATATTTCATGTGAAATTTTATGGAATAAGTGATATGATAGATAGTATTATAGTAATGATAAGAGAGGGTATAATTAATGCCAAATTCAGATGAAAACCAACAAATATTGGATCATATTCTAGCGGAGTTTGAAGCGTTAGCTAATATTCCACGTAAATCGGGCTATGAAAAAGAAGTGAGCGAATATTTATTAAAAAGAGCAAAAGCACTTGGATTTCAAGTAGTGCAAGATGAAGTGAATAATATTATCATTGAAAAGCCAGCAACAGCTGGTTTTGAAGATGTACCGACGACGATTATACAAGGTCATATGGATATGGTATGTGTGGGTACAGAGGGAAAAAATTATAATCCGCTTACAGATTCTATTAAATTGCTGAATGATGGCAATTTTTTGACTGCCGAAGGAACTAGCCTTGGTGCAGATGATGGAATTGGTGTGGCGACGGCACTTTATCTTTTACAAGCGGCTAGTGAACATGGTCCTATTCGAGTGATTTTTACTGTTGATGAAGAGAATGGGATGACTGGTGCAAAAGCATTGGATAAAAAATATTTAGAAGGTGGCTACTTAATTAATTGTGACTCTGAAGATGTCGACAGGGTTACCATTAGTAGTGCTGGTAGTATTAATATTGATGTAAAACGTGTTCCAATTTGGTCAAAGCCAACTCATACTGCACCGTATCAGTTTGCTATTAAAGGTTTATTGGGTGGTCATTCTGGTATGGAAATTAACAAAGGACATGCAAATGCGATTCGTGTTCTTGGGCTTGCATTAGATGCAATGAAAAATGCTGGGATTGATTTTGAATTAGCAGAAATTCATGGTGGGACAGCACGTAATGCAATTCCGGCTAGTGCAACGAGTACAATTGTAATTAGAGATTTAGATATTTATAAAGTGAATAATGTGATTGCGAAAATGAATGAGTATCTTCATAATGCATTTGGTAATATTGAAAAAGG
>JAQSXG010000484.1 GCA_029256785.1 Neobacillus sp. | reverse complement strand
ATCACTTGGTACTATACCGGATGATGCACTTTTACGTGCCCATGTTCCGATTAACGGAATGATTCGTATTGTAACAGCTGATAACAATGGCCTTCCACCTGTAACAAGTGTATCTGAACTACATCTGAGCAAGCAGGAAGCTTCCTTTTATAGTCAAGAGGTCACAAAGTTAATCAAGTTTCAAAATCGTCTATATACCTTTGGATCGATGCCGATCATTTTACAAGATGGAAGGGTCGCAAATCTGCAGGTCACAAAAAGTATGCAGACAGCATCAGATAATTTATCAACCCTTCGCCTTGTGTTGGTAATGGTAACACTTCTTGCGCTAATACCAGTGCTGATCTCGAGTAGGATTCTAAGCAATCTTATCACCCTGCCAGTCATATCGATGATTAATACTATGACTGAGATTAGACAGAGCGGACGATTTAAGCGTCTGAAACTTCAACGGAAATCTAAGGACGAACTATACCAAATGGGTGAAACCTTTAACCATATGATTGATCTGCTAGAAATAAATTATGATAAGCAGCAACAATTTGTTTCAAACGCATCCCATGAACTTAAAACGCCGTTAACGATCATTGAGAGCTATGCTAGCTTGCTAAAAAGAAGAGGCATGGAGGAACCGAAAATTTTCGAGGAATCAATTGAAGCGATTCATTCGGAAGCAATCCGGATGAAGGAGATGACCGAACAGCTACTGTTACTTGCGAGGAATCAGGAACACTGGAATATCGAAGAAAATCATGTATTCCTCTTTGATTTATTAAAACAAACAGTAAATGCTTTCCAGGGTGCCTACCATCGGGAAATTGAATTTATCGAAGAAAACGATGCTCCTATTACGGTAAGAACTGATGAGAAAAAACTAAAGCAACTGATGTTTATCTTTCTTGATAATGCTCGGAAATATAGCGAAAATACAATCACAGTTGTCACTGGAATCGAACAAAATGAGGTATTTATCAAGATTATCGACCGTGGAATTGGCATCGAAAAGGAGGAAATCCCCATGGTATTTGATCGCTTCTACCGCGTAGATAAGGCACGAACAAGAAAAAGTGGAGGATCTGGTCTCGGTTTAGCGATTGCCAAAGAAATGGCCGATGCTATTGGTGTCAGAGTTGCTCTCGAAAGTACAATTGGTATCGGAACCACCGCCACTCTTTATTTTAAAAAATAGATGATTTCTCATCTTCTTCTAATCTTCAAATAAGAAAATAGAGTACAAAGGCGGTGAGAGTATATATTGAAAAAAATATCCATGTTCTGGGCTTTAATAGGTTCACTTACTGTAGTTAGTATATTGATCCTATGGCTCCAGTTTGATAAATTGTCACCGACAACAGATATGTTAACAAAGGACGAGGCAGAGAAACTCATACATGAGAGATATCAGGGCACTGTTACTCAAATAAAAATAGATTCTCAACAATATCAGATAGAAATGAAAAAACAAAATAAGCTCTATCTTATCAAAATGGATGCAGTAAGCGGGAAAGTGTTGTCATTCACACTAACCAGCCCAACCACAGAAACACCTCCTGAAAAACCTGTCAAAGAGTTATCAGAGGATGAGATTAGAACAATTATTCAAAATGAAGTAAAGGGTTCAATCACTTCTATTGAAAGAATCAATAATAATCAGGAACCCATATATAAGGCAGTTGTGAATGAGGCAGACAAACAAACAACGATAACTGTTGATGCTATTTCAGGTAAAATCCTCTCTACTCAATCGGATGTGATAAAAGAAGCACCAAAGACTCTGACTGAGCAGGAAGCTGGAAAAATTGCCTTAGAACAAATTCCGGGAACCATCGACGATATTTTACTTGAAACAAAAAATGAACAAACCTACTATCTTGTAGAGATAGAAACCCAGGATGATCGCGAAGCAATTGTTCAAATTCATGCTATTACTGGGAAAGTTCTATCGATTACCTTGGATGACCATGACGACGGTGACTAAATGTTATCTAAATTGTTTCTCATCAAATTCTAATCTTCCTATCCTTTTCCTCTCATTTTCAGTGGATATAATGAAATTGTAGATAGGAACTAAGAAAAAGGAGGAAAAAAATGAATAAGAAACTTTTAGTTGGAACGCTGTCCGTTTTACTTGTATTGGGTGGTGCGGTTGCAGTAGGTGCGACAGATGATCATGCAAAAAGCAATTCACAAACGGTGCCAATGAATGTAGAAGGTCAAAAGGTAGAGGTTGAAACAGAGCATGGTCAAACGTTCTACAAAGTTGAAAATGATGATGTCAGCAAGGCTAGTACTTCTCAAACTGAAAGTACTCCCGCAATATCCGTTGAAGAGGCTTCAAAAATTGCCATAAACAAGGTAAATGGAACCATTACAAAGATGGAAAAGGAATATGAACATGGAAGACTAGAATATGATTTTGAGATTCAAACCAACCGTGGCGAAGCAGAAGTAAGCATTGATGCAGAAACTGGGAAGGTCACCGATGTCGGATATGACGATCTTGCTGATGATGACGATTATCGCGACCATGACGATCACAATGACGATCATTAAGAAGCCAAGAAAATCCTTAAAAAAAGGTAGATTGAAAGAGACAATCGTTTACTGATTGTCTCTTTTCAATTTAACTATATGTAATTTACATCTATTGGTAATATTAAGTGTCCACAGTAAATATAATATGTTAATCAAAGTAATATAACTGTTTACACTGTCCAAATAATGGCAACAACGTTTATTAGATCAAACCAATAGGAGGTTTTACATTTGGCTGAATTATTAACTTGTTGCTCTAGAATTCCTTATTTGCGTATGGGTGAAGGTGAACCATTAGTTTTTATACATGGCTTGGGTGAAGTAAAAGAGGGCTGGTCTAATCAATTTGAATTTGCTGATCAATATGACTTAATTATCCCGGATTTACGTGGGCATGGAGAATACATTACAACGGAACCCATCTCCATTGCAAACTTTGCACGTGATGTAATCAGCTTATTAAAGGGCCTAAAAATTGAAAACGCTCACATTTGTGGATTGTCGATGGGTGGGATGGTTGCACAAGAAATATATCGTCAAGCACCGGAGATATGTCGCTCGTTAATGCTCGTAAGTACTTTTCATTATGCCCCAAAACGACTAGGTAAATTATTTCTAAATTATCGTAAGTCTCGTGCAGAGTCTCTTCCCTTAGATAAACAAAAAGACATAGCTGCTCGTATTTGTCTGTATTCCTGGAACGAGAAAAATTTCGAGGATTTCAATAAATTTTATAAACCCAATCCTGACTTCTATATAGAATCAATGAAAGCCTGTCTTCAAGTAAATAATATATGCCTGTTGCCGAAAATAACCGTTCCAACTTTAATAATTGGTGGTCAATATGATGCGGTTACCCCTGTATGGATCCAATTATTAATGCATAAACAAATACGACACTCTGAATTTGTCATCTTCAAAAATACTGGTCATATTGCAAAACTCGAAGCAAAGGATGCCTTCAATAATGTCCTTAGAAACTTTTTAAATAGACAAAAAAGGGCAAGTTAGAGGGGAAGGATTACTCCTTCCTCCCTTTTACCCTTATACTTATATGACCTTGTACGGAATATGATTACTACAATAATATTAAAGTGGGTTGGATCTGCTTGAAACCCATTGGTCTACTATTTTCCCAAATAAACCGGACAAGGCTAAACCAACATGCCCCGTTTCAACAGTGATATATGTTTTATCCTCACTGGATACTAAATCCATTATCGGTTTACTTTGTTCCTCTAAAATCAAATTATCTCTGGACCCCGAAACAACGAACAGATTCGCCTTAATATTCTTTAAATCTGCCTTTTTATTTCCAATCATTAATTCCCCTTTAACAAGCTTGTTATCTTTCATAAGGTCATTAGCTAATTGTCTATATGCTTCTCCAGCAAAAGGAACCTGATCGATTGTCCATTTATTCATCCTACGCCACTTTTCTACATACTTAGCGTCATCTGCACGGCTTAATAACATCGTATAATTTGTGAAATAAACAGGCGCACCAACAGCTCTGAACATTCCTTCCACTACTTTGGGAGGGACTACCCCATAAACATCAATAAAGCGATC
>JAQSXG010000483.1 GCA_029256785.1 Neobacillus sp. | reverse complement strand
CAGCCTGGTCCGCGCGATTATGTAGGCGAACATCCTCTCTCCGAGCCTGAAGCCATCGCAATGGCAGATATGACAAGAAGACGGGATTTCGCCAGGGTACTTGCCTTCCATACACAAGGAGAAGTGATCTATTGGGGTTTTGAGAATCTTGAACCACCAGAATCAGAAATCCTAGTCAATGAGTTTGCCAGAGTAAGCGGTTATCAGCCGGTCAAAACCATTGAAAGCTACGCAGGATACAAAGACTGGTTCATCCAAGACTGGAGGAGACCTGGCTTCACAGTCGAACTCGGAAGAGGAACAAACCCCCTCCCGCTAAACCAATTCGACGAAATTTACCAAGAGGCCCTCGGAATCTTCCTTGCAGGATTATATATGTAAACAAGGGGCTCGCAATCTTTGTTGCGTGCCTTTTTTGTTACTAATATAAGGTTATGGTAAACTATATACATATCATATACATTGGGACTGGTGAGTTATGGCTCGTATTATTTTATTCGATGGTGTTTGTAATCTATGTAATAGCAGTGTACAATTTATCATCAAAAGAGACCAGCTGGCCAAGTTTCAGTTTGCTTCCCTTCAAAGTGAGATTGGTCAAAAATTGTTAAGGAAATATGACTATAATCAAGATCTTAATAGCTTTATCCTTATTGAGGACGAAAAAATTTATATAAAATCGAGTGCTGCTTTACGTGTCTGTATGAACTTAAATGGCCTTTGGAAATACTTATCAATCTTTAGAATCATCCCTCCTTCTATTCGGGACTATATATATGAAATAATAGCCAAAAACCGATATAAATGGTTTGGTAAACAAGAAACATGCATGATTCCTACACCGGAAATGAAACAGAGATTTTTGGAGTAGTTGGGTTTGGAAAGAATAAAAAAATCTGCCTATTTTTTTGTAATTGGACAGGTTCACTACATGCTCGTACACATATTGCATATAATTATATTAACCCATGATACAATACCTCCTTTAGAAAGTGGCCCCACCACTTTCTTTTTTTTGATGAAAAAAAGCCGCACTAGACAAGTGCGACTTTCATTAACTTAACTATTAAGACTTTTGATAATTAAGATCCCATGTAATACCGAAGGCATCCTTAACCCTTGCATACTTCGCACCCCAAAATGTATCTTGGAGCTCCATTTGAGCACTTCCGTTCTTAACCAATGCATCAAAATATTTTTGTATTTCGTCATCACTATCAAATTCCAGTGTTAAAGAAATATTATTGCCGACCTCAACACCGCCTTGACCGGGAAAGGAATCTGAGAACATAAGCGATATACCACCCTTTTTTAATTGGGCGTGCATCACTAAATCATTAGCTTCTGGTGGTGTTGGGTAATCTGCTTCACCAAAAGTTTGAATACCAATGATTTCACCATCAAATAAATCCTTATAAAAAGCTAATGCTTCCCTAGCGTTACCATCAAAATAAAGGTACGGTGTAATTTGTTCTTTCATATTAATCGCTCCTTTTTATTCCTTTGAATCCCACAATACACTATTTTCACCAATCTCACTGTTTGTATACAAACCTCCTCCCCAAAAAAACCTTTGAACGTGTCAAAGGTTCAAGTTGAGCTTAGTGGTCAATGCTAAGCCCTTTAGGAGGTCTAAACTCAGAAGAATTTAAACATCTTAAGTTTACCATTTTCAAAATATTCATACAACACTAATTCGCTTTAAAGTGTAAAAGTTGGTTCGAAAGTCATATAAAAAGACAAGAAGACACACTACCTTCTTGTCTAATAGTTTAAACCTGCAACCCAAAATCTGTTGCGATTCGAGCTAGTCCGCCCTGGTAGCCTGAACCAACTGCTGAGAATTTCCATTCTCCATTATGTCTATATAATTCCCCAACCACGATAGCCGTTTCCACTGAGAAATCTTCACCCAAGTCATAACGAATGATTTCCTGATTCGTATCCTCATTTACAATACGGCAGAATGCATTTGAAACTTGTCCGAAATTTTGGCTGCGTGCTTCTGCATCATGAATAGTAATTACAAATGAAATTTTTTCAATATTTGCTGGAACAGCAGAAAGATTTACTTTGACTTGTTCGTCATCTCCGTCCCCTTCACCTGTTCTGTTGTCACCAGTATGTACAACCGAGCCATTTCCACCTTCAAGCTGATTATAAAAAACAAAATCTCTTTCAGAAGTACATTTTCCAGATGCGTCAAGAAGAAATACACTAGCATCAAGGTCGAAATCCGCTCCACCATCATAACGATTTGTATCCCAGCCCAGTCCAACGACAACTTTGGTTAATCCCGGATTCGTTTTCGTTAAGTCTACTTTTTGACCTTTTGACAAAGATAATGCCATTAATAAAACACCCCTTCAGATTTTTAATAATGTTCCTAGTAAAAGTCCTCTCCAAGTAGAGTTGCATAAAATTATCCAGCCATATAAAAAACCGGTATTCATTTACTTTATAAGTAGAATAAAAATATGCGTTTAAGAGAGTTACCTTTATTTTACTTAAAAGTGATACTAAAAGATACCTAAATGGTGTATTTATCAACCTAATTGGGTTAAATGATCTGGATCCTATGTGTAACTTGCATACGATCAATTTAAACTTTTCTCAAACTCATATTGACAACCCTGTATATACAAGTTAGAATGAAAACGTAATCAACAACTTGTATATACAGGATAACGTTTTAATGTAAACGTGCACATTATCCTGTAAATATAAGGACACACTAAATAGAAAAGAAATTGGAATCATCCAATCTCAACGGGGGGAAAATGTTATGTCTCGGTTCTCAGATCCATCAAAGGAATTGCTTGAACATATTGGCGGTAAAGAAAATATTGCAGCTGTTACTCACTGTGTAACTAGAATGAGGTTTGTATTAAATGATCCGAGTAAAGCTGATGTTGAAAAAATTGAGTCTATCAAACTTGTAAAGGGAACTTTTACACAAGCTGGACAATTTCAAGTCATTATTGGCAATGATGTCTCAAGCTTCTATAATGAATTTACAAAATTATCAGGTGTAGATGGAACTTCCAAGGAAGAAGCCAAAGTAGCTGCCAAACAAAATATGAACTGGCTACAACGAATGATTGGTCATCTTGCGGATATCTTTACACCTTTAATCCCTGCTCTTGTTGTTGGAGGGTTAATCCTTGGTTTTAGGAATGTTATTGGTGAAATCAAACTTCTTGAAGATGGCACAAAAACGATTGTTGAAATGTCACAATTTTGGGCAGGTATTAATAGTTTCTTATGGCTGATTGGCGAAGCTGTATTCCACTTCCTCCCAGTAGGTATTACCTGGTCAGTTGCGAAAAAAATGGGAGCATCTCAAATTTTAGGAATCGTTCTAGGTATTACTCTTGTCTCTCCACAGTTGCTTAATGCGTACGGAGTTGCGAATGCGGATGACATTCCTGTTTGGGATTTTGGCTTTGCCCAGATTGAAATGATAGGTTATCAAGCTCAAGTACTTCCTGCTATATTTGCAGGATTACTCTTAGCTTTCTTAGAAACTCGATTACGTAAAATTGTACCAAATTCCATTTCGATGATTGTAGTTCCGTTCTTTGCTTTACTTCCTACTGTATTGATTGCTCATACAATCTTGGGTCCAATCGGCTGGGAAATTGGTTCTTGGATCTCTGACGTTGTTTATTCTAGCTTAACCTCTGCCTTTGGCTGGTTATTTGCAGCAATTTTTGGTTTTGCTTATGCACCGCTCGTTATTACTGGTTTACACCATATGACAAATGCAATTGACCTACAATTAATGAGTGAACTTGGCGGTACAAATCTATGGCCAATGATTGCACTATCAAACATTGCACAAGGCTCTGCCGTACTAGCAATGATCTATATTAATCGTAAAAATGAAGAAGAAAAACAGGTTTCCATCCCAGCGGCAATTTCTTGTTACCTAGGGGTAACCGAACCGGCTATGTTCGGTATTAACCTAAAGTATGGCTTCCCCTTCTTAGCAGCAATGATTGGTTCCCTAGCGGCTGCAGTTATTTCTGTAGGTAGTGATGTAATGGCTAACTCCATTGGCGTTGGTGGACTACCAGGAATCTTATCTATCCAACCTAAGCATATGGTGATG
>JAQSXG010000482.1 GCA_029256785.1 Neobacillus sp. | reverse complement strand
GGTCCTACCAGCAAAAAGCGGAAAACATACGTTAAGGATTTGTCCAGAACATTAGGGGTTGTTGAACACCTTATAAATAAAGGATTTAATAGGGTTCAACAAACTTAGCATTGTTCAATAACTTGTACCAAAATCAATTTTCAATAACATCCATGTTTTTTTAAGTTAATGAACAGATTTATTTTCCTTAGCGTATGAAATTTAAGCAATTTACTTGTCGCATTTTGCTTAGCGTATGCTTTCCGTGAAATGTTGGCGAGACCCCTTTATTAGAAAAGCTCCCAATCGAAAATTTTTTCTATTGAACAGTATTTAGTCAACTGCGCAATAGTTCGTTTCTTTAATTATAGGGCGGTAAAGGACTTTTTTGTTATTAAATTTGTGGGTGAATCATGGAATGGGTGCAAAGGGTGGAAGCCGAGATACGTGCAAAAACCGGTAACTTGATGGAAGGAATTAACATCAAGTTACCGGTTCTAAAATTATGTTACATAAGCCCTACAAATTGGAATTTGCATATATTCTATAGTATTTTTGAAAAAAGGTATGCTCTTTTTTCAAATCCAATTGATTCATAGAATTTATGAGCACCTTCTCTTTGAAAACCTGAATCCAGTTCAAATCTTTTACAGCCTAATTCTTTGGCTATTTGACAAGCCTTATCAATTAAGCTTTTGCCTATTCCTTGTCCTCTATTTTTCTCATCTACAATCATTCCATAATCATATGCAATAATTCCTTCTTGCCAAAAGTTATTTGCAATATAAAATGCTGAAAATCCAATTACATTTCCATTTTTAACTGCAGATAAGTAATAATCAGTATCTGCAGTTAACCCGCGTTCAAATACTTCTAACAACTTTTGTTTATGTAGTTCTTTATTTGGCCATAATTGAGTAAATAAATTATAAATTTCCTCAAAATCATTAATACAGCTTGTTCTTATCTCCATCAAAACTCCTCCTAAAATCCCTATTTTTCTCTACAACAGGCTCTAAAAAACTCGTGTCTTACTCACTAATAACCCATTTTTTTTAAAACAATACAGTTTAGCTATTAACTGCCTATAAACAATTACTATTTATAATACTCATAAGTCACTCACTACTGATATTATTAAACAACTTTATTTCGTAATGGAACAATTTGACAGCATAGGAATGCGGCTTCACGGTTTCTTTTTTAAACAACTTTATTGTCACTGTACAAGCTGACCGATGCAATTGACAAAGTGACACGAGATATCCGAAAAAATAAGAAAGAAGTGTTTGACTACCACATCCGATTAACACGCAAATCTTGGTTGGAATACGACGTCTATACGCGCGGCCGGCTGTTTAACTTTTTGTACCATAAGAGTATTGCTGTAGACTGGATCAATCAGCATGTTAAAGACTATTTTCCACAAGAATTAGATGTAATTATTTAATATGTATCCCGGCAAAGCCAGGTATTAATCATTATTTTGAATTTTTAACATGTCGCGCATCAATCTTCAATTCAATTCTTTTGAGTTGATCATGATCGTTCAGAATTTCATCTTTATTCTTTTTAATCAATTGAGTAAATGTTAATGTTTTCTTCATCAGGGTTCTCCCTCTTTCCTAATTTGTCTATCCGCAATATAAGTTCGTAATGAAATGTTCATTTGTGAGCGTTTTCATAAATTATGTATCCTCGGTCAACGCCGGGGGTTATTATGTATCCCGGCAAAGCCGGGTTGTTGTGCTCCCCAAACTTTGTTTATGATACATCATCATTATACAACTTTTGCTCTAATCACTTATCCCAGACCAGTGCTTATTTTACATTTTTCCGCAGGATAATCCACAAATGCTTGAATGCTTGGCTGCCTAAGATTATGTCCTTCTGGCCATTCGATGTATTGAACCTTGACCGTTAGTGTTGGCTTAATCCACTGGGAACTCTTCGTTTTTTCCGGAGCATTTATGAATGGTCTTTCTTTAATTTTCAGGGGATCAATCAACCGTGTGAACGCGTCCCATTCAGCATTTGACAGCTTACCGGTACCGGCATGACCGATATAGACAAGTTCGTTTTCTTCATTATATAAGCCAAGGAGTATTGAGTTCACGATACCCTGACGATAAGTTACTCCCCCGATAACCGCAATCAGATCCTTGTAATTTTTTATTTTACGCCAGCGTGAATCTTTTCCTGAAAGTACGTATGTGCTATCCATACGTTTAGAAACGATACCCTCCATGTTTTGATCTTCCATAACCTCAAATAGCTTCTTTCCATCAGGTTGAGATGATACAATCTGAATATTTTGGGTTGGCAATATAATACTGGAAAGCAAGAGTTGTCTTTCCTTAAGTGGTCGGTCGTTAACCCACTTTCCGTTAAAATAAATCACATCGAAAATCATGTAAAAGATAGGCACCGTCTCCATCACTGTCGTTACCCGGCCATATTTCCGAATCCCATCGCGCCGCATAACTTCATGAAAGGAAGGTTTACCATCGCTACCCAGTGCGATTACCTCTCCATCAAGGACAACGGTTTGAGCAGTGCAGTACTTACTAATGTCAGTGATCTCTGGATAATTTTGGGTTCGTTCGTTCATTTTCCGGTTATATAAGAGGACTTCTTTTCCGTCATAATAAGTAAGAATCCGAACACCATCCCATTTGACTTGATGAATCCACTCCGGACCGTCTGGTATTTCGTCAACAATCACGGGTTCAAAGGGCACTATTGGTTTTAGGTTTAGGGCATCCATAAAATAAGCACTCCCAAATTTTGTATATCATAACAAACTTATAATGTGCTATTCCCTGTTTTTGCATCACATTTTTTTATAGAAACAAACCAAAATAATTCTGTACTTAAAATTTTTAGGCAGTGGGTGCAAAAACCTGCACACAACAAATGGGTAAAACAGCACAGCAGATAACAGGAACTTTCAATCCACAAGGTTAATTATTTGGAAACCTATAAATAAGTCCTCCGATTTAAGAATGGCTGGGGGTTTATTAGTTGTACAATTTATATTTTCAGTATTAAGTTGACATAATACAATTGTTTCCCCAAACTTAACTGCCCTCACGCTTCGGCGTGGGGATTTTTATTAGTTAATAAGTCCTTGCTTTTTCGATTGAACTTGTCGAATGTCATCGAATGAAGTCACATTTACAAGATTCAATAGGTCATCCTCCGCATTAACATAATCAGTCCATTCGATTAGTATTTTAGATAAGATTATGAACGAAAATTGATCTGATCTGTTATTTGAACGAGGTGATTTAATGAGGATCAATATGGGCGGATCAGGCTCTGCGAGCGACACAAAAACCTATGATGCTGAATCGCTCATCGCTGCGGCAAATGCTCAGGCAAAACACTACCAAACACTACGCGATCAATTCGGTACGTTGCGCGCAGCGTTTAATCAGATTGCGGGTTTAGGTTCTGATTTTCAAGGACATGGCGCCGATGCAATCAAAAATTTCTATGCAGCGCAGGTCAATGTCGTCGATGCTTGGCTGCGGCAATTTGATAAACAAATCGCTTATTATCATGGAGTTGCTGGCTCTATTAATGATAAGAATTTAGGTGGAAACACGCAGGTTCAAGTGCCTTTTCTGGACGAAGATCTGTCCGCGGGCTACATCCGATCGAAAGAAATGATTGCCGATCAACGGGAAGATATTTCGAAAATCTTGGACAGCATCTCTGATCTTGTTCCGATCGACGTCTTTTCTACTCAAGACGTTGATCATGCGCTTGACGCAGCTGAAGAAAAGCGAGCCAAAATGGTACTCGATGTTCAGGATCTTGATCAGAGTCTGACGAATGAATACCGGCAAGTCACCGAAGATCTGCCATCCATTAAGGCATTATACGAAGAACTGATCCACGCCACTCAGCAAGGCGTTGATGTCCAACCGATGCATTTCAATGCTCAAACCTTCCACCAAAGTAAAATCTATCAGCTTCAGGATAAAATGACGGCCGAAACACAACAATATCTCGCATTTGAGAAGAAGCAGGAACAGGCGCGACACGTATCGAAAAAAGAAAAGGATCAAGTAAACCCTCTTCTGAAAAATGCCATTGAAGCCTTCCTGACTGATAAAAAAATGAATGATGGCGTG
>JAQSXG010000017.1 GCA_029256785.1 Neobacillus sp. | reverse complement strand
TGGTGTTTTAGGCTATAATATTGACCGTGTTTCTATAAGTAAAATTGAGTCCGGCGATAGATTCGTGGCGGATTATGAGATTGTGGGCCTGGCTAAGGCATTGAATGTCGGGGTTGAGTGGCTGTTGTGCGGGGAGTGAATATCAATATCAATTATAAACTGACAAGCAATCCGAAACCCATTATTCAAAGCTCAGGGGATTTCTCTTCACCCCCGACAAAGAAAACTTCTCCAAGCTCCTTACTAAAATATGTACATACTTTCTGCATCAACCCCGGTCCCGGAGAAAACCATTGGTTCTCCATTTTACAGAGATATGCACGGCTTACTTCCAGAATTTTTGCAAGCTCATCCTGGGTAATTCCCCTCTCCTGCCGAAATTTCTGAATATTGTTTTTGACTGGAATGTTTTTTATTTGAATCACCTCTATGTAATTTCTGATTTTCTTCATAAAATTTTGTCCAATTAAAACCTAAGACCTGAGCTATTGCTTTAGCAGTGTCTGGTGAAGGTCTTCTTTCACCAAGCTCAATTTTGTTAATAGTTGTAACATCTACGCCAGCCATATTGGCTACTTTCTCTTGTGTTAATTCTTTAGCCATTCTCAGATCTTTTAACCAATTTCTCAAAATATCACCCCCAAAACAACTAGACGAAATGTCTATATTTAATATATAGACATTTCGTCTAGTTGTCAATAGTTTTTATAATAAGTAGACTTTTTGTCTATAATATTGTTTTTAGACATTTTGTCTATTATTCTAAATCCAGGAGGGTTTCTATGATTACAGAAAGACTTATTAAATTAAGAGAAGAAAAAAAATTAAACAAAAAAGTTATCGCAGAATTTTTAAAAATTGACCAATCAACTTATGGAAAGTATGAATTAGGTAAAAGACAACCTGATTATAATACTCTAATTAAACTGGCTGATTTTTACGAAGTATCTGTTGATTATTTGCTTGGCCGGACTTGCATGAAAAATTCCAGCAATTCAAAAGCTGAAACAAATGCTAGTCATAACCTTGATATTTCTAGCCTTCCTGATGAAGCTATCAAGCAGGTTGAAGATTATATTGATTACATAAAACAAAAGTATAATCCGGATGGGAATTTGAAGAAATAAAAAACAGGATATTGTTAATGCTGTTTTTTTGAGTTCCCATCCTGATTCGAACTGGAGACCTATCCTTACCATACAAGCAAATGCTTTTCAGGTTCTTTTATCAATTAATAAAAAGCCTTTTTACTGCATTTGAGCATTTGGACTTTTTCATTTGCAATTACGTTTTTACCGTTTTACTCTCTGGTAAGGGCAGCAAATTTTTTTTTAAAACACGTATATTCTCACTAATTTGTAATCCTCGAATCCAAATACCTGTCTATATCTTCAATAATAAATTGCTGCCCGGTTGTATGTAAGACATCGTAATAATCTTCTATAAAATTAAACACTCTGTGTTCATTAAAAAGTTCATATGCCTCTTTACCAGTAATCTGATGTGCTTGCTTATAGCTTTCAAGACAAAACACCGAAAATTCAAGCCTTTTATTCAAAATATTAAACCTCCTCAAATCTGTGGAAATGTAAATTTACCATACTTGATTTCCTCATGCCATAATTCAAATAGCTTCTCAGTACTATACTGCCAAAATTTAGTTTCCTCTCTTTCGAGATACTCATATAATTTTGTTGTATATAATTTCTGTATAGCAGCTGTGTCATCAAGCATATATTCTGACCCTATTTTTTGAACCACTGAAGAACATATTATAGGAAAAACCGCATCAAATTTGTTCTTATCCATTTACATCCTCTCGTAAGTCTTAATAATGATCATATATGCAAAATTTCAAACTTTTATTAGTATAAAAATGAATCTGGTCAAAAAGCTTTGCAACCTTTAATCGCAGCAGAGCCTCTTCAATACCCAACACTCCGGTTTCAAAAAGCTTCGCGGTCAAATATACATTATCATCTGCTACGGGTCCCAAAACTATATCATATTTTTCCTCTATATTTTTTCCATTTCTATTATTAGTAATAAATTTTAACCATTTTTCATCTGCCGAATTAAATTCTATAATTTTTAATTCTTTCTTAGCATTTTCAAAATCAAATTGATAAACTGATATTATTTTTTTATCAGTATTGTTTCTGGCACTGACTTTTTCTGCCCAACGTGATGCTTGCTCTTTACTACTAGTGGTATAAAACCCCATTCCAAAGTCTAGGAGCCTATTGCTTTTTAGTATTTCCGGTTTATCAACTATTAAATCACTTCCATGATATATTATCAAACATATTCCCCCAATACTTCAGGATAGATCTTATTTATAGATTTAATATAATTATACCATGAATCTCATCTAAATAGACTACACTTATAACTAGTAAGCATGCCTCGTAGCTCTTGCCATAAGTGGCAAATACCTCGTTGCGCCACGTTTGCCCGCAAGCCACGCTATGATGCGAGCTTCAATTGTAGAGAAATCAGCTACGATTAAATTCAGCCAGCTTTCGGAATAAAGGCGGTACGGATAAGCTCGGACAGGACACCGGGCACAGAATCATAGAGAACTTTTATCATTTCAAAATTACCGCTTTTAACAAGGCCTCGAGCCTGCGCCAAATCCTGCAGATGGTTCTGGGGCAGATTTTGTACCTGAATCAGCCTACCTGCCCAGCACCCGGTTCGGTTTGTGCCTTAAAGCCCTCTGGCTCTACTATCTGAACTGACAACGTTCTCCATGGCAGTGTATTTCTTTACACTGCTCTTAGCGAGTGATTGCCTGAGTGTCAGCACCTCGGCCAAATTTTCCGGGGCTGTTTTCAGCAATTTTTTGACTACCCCCTTACCAAGTGTCTCAATCTCTAGGCCGTTATCAGCCAGCCATGCCTTAATCTGGGTAACAGAGTTGGGATTGTCAATCTCTGTTATTTCCTTTATAAGTCGGGTAAGTTCAACCCTCGATCGCTCGTCACATCGGATTGCTTCTGTGACAAGATCTGTGTCCAGCTGAATACCCCTGTCATTGATATGCTGATCAAGAGTATAGTTCTGCCACTCCTCCTCCGGTACGGGGAACTTCTGAAGACGAAGCTGAATCGCTATTTCGGTTTCCACATCGCGGGCATTATAGGCTTTGAACTGCTCCCACTTGTCCAGTGCATCGGCGGGGAGGTTTCGTATTCGGTTTCCATTCGTCTTGGTGAGCTTGCAGGGAACGGAGAAATATCGAATAAGGTATTTTCCTTCCTTCAGCTTCTGCTTTTCCAACCCAAGAACTGTACCCACACCCCCCAGTGATAATGGAAGTCCCATGTATGCTACCCACACCATGGAGCATCGCCATGCTTCTGGCTCCAGCCATTTTCCAAGATACCGAGACAGACAGACTCGCTCGAACTGTGCGTTGAATGCCCATTTCGTTATATTTTTATCTGTCAAAGCATCCTTGATTTCCTCCGGCAGCTTTTCACCGTTTGCGAGGTCGATGACTTCCACTTTGCCGCCGTCTACACCGTAACCGAAAGCAATATTTCAAAGTCTGGTGACTCAGTGTATCTGTATACACCACACTAGGATAAATCACAGTCACTGTAAGTTTCAATATCAATACTCAGATTTTTCATATGTCCTCCATAGCGAAAAAGGACAGCGAGTCTCCCCGCCGCCCCTTTACATGATTGATTTTGCTCTTATTCCAGAAAGTCTTCACTTTCATCCGAGGTGAAATCATCAGCTGCGCTGGTCTTACCTCCAAGCGGCTCGCCATCACTAATTTTTTGGATATTACCCAAACCGCAGGCGATGCCACGGTTGCCATTGGAGTTGAAAGCATAGAAGTTTACGCTAACCCTTGCATACACACCCGAGTAAACCTCCGAGCGGCTCATAATAGGATTGAGTGCTTTGTCCACGATTTCCGGCGCGGTGTTGCTGTTGGCGTTTATGAAGTAGCTGTCCGTATAGGCTTCATCATCCGGGCGGTCAATGTCGCCGTCACGGAGTGGAAGCTTCAGAGCAGCCTTATTCGGGATTTTATCTCCGAACTTGCCACGACCTTCCTCAAGGGCAGCATCTACTGCGGCATTGAGGGCAGCTATGGTTTTTCTGTCGTTCTTGGGAATAATCAGGCTGACACTGAACTTTTTCGTGCCGCCGTTGATGGATTTTGGTTTCCACACATTTGCGTAGGACAGGCGTACAACACCTGTGATAACCTTGGTGGGGCTGTCTTTTACCCCAGTGTTTACTCTGTTTGCAGTGTTTGACATGGTTACATTTCCTCCTTAAAATCATGTTTTGCTGATGTATTGATTGCCTGACGCTTATCCGAAATCGGAACCAGTGTCGGCTTACCTGGCGGCTTTTCAATAAGACTGCCGAGGATTTCCAGAAATTTGCCTTTACCCATGAGTCGCTCCATCTTTGTGAGGTTAATAAGGCTCTGACGGTAGATGTCGCGATAACCTGCTGCCTTTGCCGCTTCTGCCGCCGCTTCCTCATTTACATACTTCCTAACGGAACGCCCCTCAACCAACTTGAAGCCTCGCCACTCCCTGCCGTGGTCAAGCGCCGCTTCAAGGGCGTATGCTTTGATGTCGTTAGCCCAGGAGGTCAGGTCATCCAGCTTAGAGAGGATTTCTTCAATGTCTCCGTCTGTGAGCAACGGTGGCAGTGCGAATTCAAATCGAGCGAGATTCAGCTTTTCCTCCGCTCGCGCACAGCACTTCACCGACGCACGGCAGAACTGACACCACTCACCCGCCCGATATTCACCTTTGCCATCAAAGGCGAGCACAGCTGTTGGCTTAAGTACTTCCTCTGCCCACTGGTATAATGATTCCTTTAATACGGTGTGGGTGCTGATGTTTTCACGGCGTGGTTGGTAGATGGTCATGGACACTGTGCTTATGTCGTAGATGCCGTCGAAAAGCTCCAGGGCACCAAGGGAGTATAGCTTCATCTGTGCATTGTCATCCGCACTGACAAGGACACCCTGCCCATACTTGAAGTCAATGATGTGGATTACCCCGTCTGCTATGATCACGCAGTCTCCTGTGCCAAAGCCATCAGCCACATATTTAGAGAAATCCAGCCGCTGTTCAATAAGCACCTGTGGGTCGTTACAGATTTTCTTTGCCAGGGCAAGCTGCTCCAGTACAAACTCCACATAGCCATCCGTGTAGCCATCCATCTCTTCTGAGTCGTACTGTGAGATAGGTTTTTTGGACCTCATCTTGAGCGCCTTACGCAGCTTGTATTCAGCGAGTGCGTGAGCCGCCGTCCCTTCTGCGGCTGCCTCACCGCTATTGTCCTGAAACTCCCGCTCTAACCGTGCTGAAGGAGTGCAGTTCATCCTGCGGTGGGCACCAGAAGCGGAGAGCAGGGCATGCTGTTTTTCTCCATTCATTTTCATTTCAACCCCTCCGCATCTGCCAGTAGTGCCGCATAATTTACCTGGTCTATCTGGCTAAGCTTCGGTGCACCGTACTTTTCTAGCAGAGCACGTACTTCAACCGTAAAACCTAGCTGGCTCTTTTCGGCAAGTGTAGCCCGTACCTGCTCCAATGTAACCGGCTTTTCCGCAGGTTTTGCTTCCTTAACTTTAGCTGGCTTTTCAGTCTGGGCAGTTTCAGCAGGTTCATTGCCCACTATTGCTTCCGCAACCGCCTGCAAGCTATCTGCAAGGGAGTGTAGGTCGCCAACCACATTAAGTAACAGCTTGATTTTGCTCACGGTTTTCACCTCCCTCCTCAACGATGGATAGTGCCTTTACGCTGTCGCCAGGAATGATGACCGTCAGCCTTCGCTTATCACCAAGCAGGAGGCGCAGCAGCCTTTCCCGCATGGTGACGTGGCGGCAGCCGACAATCCCACCATCCTGTGGTTCCTTTGAAACACTGATTCTGAGTGTGTGTTTCATATCTGTCATCTTGCCTTTCCGAAGGCTGATTTTGTTTGCCTTCGCCATATACCATCCGTGGAAAGCAAATCGGACGGTCTATGACAGGAATTTTTTAGGCTTGTCCTTCGCGCGGTTAACGGCATGGCGAATGGCCGATTCATCTTTTCCTTCAAGTTTGGCGAGGTCTGTATAAGACCAGCCCTCAATGCAGCACTTTTGAATAAGATACTGCTGGCGTTCGTTCAGTTTCGACATTGCATGGCTGACCGCCTCAGAACTCATTAGGTCAGCAAGTAAGTCCGTGCCGTCAGAAAAGAAACGTACGTCCTCGTATGTAAAGGTGCTTAATTGGGTGTGTCGGTCTTGACGGCTGTTGCGCCTATCATTGCTCTTTTCTGCTTCCACGGATTCCAAGTAGAAGGTTCCAACCTTGTCCTCTACTTCCAATTCAATAATTTTGCCATCTGCATTTTTGTAATTGATTTTCATTGTTTGGCTCCTTTCGGAGCCTGATCAAGTAACTGCAAGCAAAAAAACGAGCCTGACATATAGCTTTGCAGCTACTTGTCAGGCTCGTCCGTCATATTCAATCTCTTCCGCATATGCGGCATTTACGTCGTGCTCTGTACGATTATTTACTTTAATTCAATTTTTTCAGGCCGATCTCTTTCTTACAGTTCCAGCATTTCGTATAGTAGTCTGGGTTCCAATCCTCACTTTGATTGACAAGCTTTACCTCTGATTTGATATGCTCAGCCTCATCAATAAGACGTGCCCCACAATTTGGACATTTTAACCTCTTGTTCATCCATTACCTCCATTTTGTGCAACTCTTTAATTTTTGTTGCGTATTTGGGATTTATTTTGTAAAAAAATAGACGTTGTAAACGTACTCTTATGTTATTTATTATATGCTTGTCCATGTGATTCGTCAATCCCATTTATGCAACTTTCTTATTTTTGTTGCATTTTAAGAATAGAACGTTTATAATAAGATCATACTACTAGTAGTAGATGGAGGTATCAAAATGAATAACAAGGAAATGAGCGAGCAAGATAAAAAAATATTACAAAGCCGTCTCAAGGAACGACGCCTTTTCTTAAATATGACTTATCAGGACCTTGCAGATAAAACAGGTATAAGTAAATCAACTTTACAACGATATGAAACCGGAGGAATACAAAATCTTCCTTACGATAAGATATTTGCGCTCTCAGAAGCTTTGGACGTAAGACCTGAGTATTTTACCGATTTAACTAAAGACTATACTGCTCAGCCGGTATTCGAAAATACTTTATTTCCACAAAGTAACAGAGCAGAGTATTTGGATCATATTAAGGAATTTGAAAGAAAAGTGCTTGAAAAAATAACTCCCTCGTTAATTTTGAAAGGCTATAAAGTAGAGCAAAAAGATCGAGGTTCAATTGGAGATCTGGTGGCTACTAAAGGGTCGGAAATCTGGCATTTAGATTTTCTTTTTATTAGAGATGTAAATAACTACCCAACCGGTATGGGAATGCAGCGGCAACAATTTCTGATGCGTCTTGGTAGGTTGGCTGTTTATGATAAACCTATTACAAAGTACTCAATTGTCATGGATCGTCGCATTTTGGCTGAACAGATGATTGATAGGTTCAAACCAGTTCATTTAGATATTGAGATTAGTATCATAGTTTTAACAAACGATGGTTTTAATGAATTCAAATTTATATAGTTTAGGGGGGATTGTATCCCCCCTATTTTATTATCGCACTGTGACTCTAACATTACTAATCGGCTGGAATCTACCAGCTGTCTCTCGTACTATTGCTGAATAGATATCATTTGTTTGGGTTAAGTCCTCTACAGTAACAACCAGAGAATATGGTATTTCCTCATCGTTTTCAATCCCCCACCTAGTAAATAGCTCTAGCCAGACTTCCCAACTGCCTGCTGAAAACTTGGAAAATGAATTTGAGAAATGATAGCATGTATCCCATTTACTCATATTGTCACTAACTTTGGGATTTGCACCAACATTCTTTCCATTTTGGTCCAGCTTATGTATAGAAGCACGTATGTAAGCGCCTAAGTAGTCACTTCCCTTTGTCTTGTCAATTGGTGGATTGGTAATACACGTGATCGATACTCTCGTTGTATTATTTCCAGCCATTTGAGCTTGTATAGTAGGCACGTGGAATTTGACACGTTGCTTTGTGAGTCTATTTAAGGTTCCTGTTCTAAGGAATGATACTTTATATGGTGAAGAATATTTGCTAACATGTGGAGCAGAAAGACCTCTACCATACAAGTTCCCGATATAGTTAGCCTCATCCTGTGTTATCTTTTTCATATCCCAAAGTTTTTGAGCTCCATTATATAGTAATGCTTGAGCTAAAGCGATATCATTTTCTGGAACAATCGAAGCTAACTCAGCCAAATCCCCAGCAACAATAGGAGCAGTATAACTTGTCCCACAATCAGTCAGGAACCCACCTCCTGGTGCGAGTATAATCGCAAATGGGTCCCTCGGGACACTTCCATCTGAATACTGTGTTGCCCCATAAGCAACCAAATCCGGCTTATAATATCCTGCGAACCCGGGACCAATTCTAGAATATGGTGCTACGTCATTTACTTTACTAACACTAGGTGCATGATTTGCACCTACTATTGAACCGACAGTAATTCCGAGCATTGCATCTGCCGGTTCTGCTATCCTTACATCATCGTCTTCCAATATTTCTTCAAGGGTTGAGCAACTTGCTACAAGGCCATGATTTCCTGCTGAAATAACAAATTTTATTTTGTATTTTGACATCAGAGCATCCAGCTCATATCCTAAAATACTTAATTCATCACCTTCAATTGGTCTTTTTATATTTGACGATAAATTAAATATTTTTGTGACCGGAGCAAAATTTTCAACTGCTTCTCGAATTCTTTCAATCATTGCATCCTGAGAATTATTAACCGGATCATATATTTTACAGTCAATAACCTTAGCTCTTGGAACAAGATATTCATTAGTTAACTGCGAGCCAATATGAGAAAATATGACTTTGCTTGCTACCGCTGTACCATGGTAATGTCTATATCCACTACAGCTTGAAGCTTCCCAGTGTATAGGGACAAGTCGCTCTAGCTCTGGAGGGAATTCAACCCCAGTATCCAGAACAGCAACTACTGGTAAAGAGTCCACATCTACACCTGGATCTATATTTAGAGCAGCGCTAAAGGGATTCATAGCGCTTGGGGTCATAAGGTGAAAAAATGCAGTTTGCTCAATTCGATAAATCGCACCATCTTCAGCTAAACTGCTAATACTCGACATAGGTACTAAAGCCCTTACAACTGCTGTTCCATCAGATAATTGATACGGCTCTCTTTGCAACTTTCCTTCTGCTTGTAGAATTTTTCCTTCCAATTTTCTTACCGCTTTTGACTGAATGTCTTTATCAAGATGCGGAATAAACATCATTTGAATATCAATTGTTAGTGCATCCTTTTTCTGTTCTAAATATCGTTTCAGAGATGATGCTTGTTTTTCATCAGCCGAATAGAGCTCAAACCCTTCTATATATTGGAAACCCTTAAGTTTATTTTGATCTTTATAAGTACCGACACGACCCCTGAGCCTCTCAAACATTGACTTGCTGGAGGTAACAATAGCATGACGACTATCTTTAACAGCATTGATTTTCATACCTTCATCTTCGATGAACTTCTGTTGTCCTGCTACAGTTTCCCCTTCAGGAAGCACAAGTTTAAAAACCATAATATCTGCATCGCTTAAAGAATCACCTGTTTTCAACTTGTCATAAGCAGACATGATATCCATAAGTCCCTGTGATAATTTCGAGCCATGTTGTGCATAATCAAGCCCTCTATCTTCAGTAATCTTCATGGGCTTTTTCGTTACTTCTTCAACTTCCTCAAATGGTATCCATAAGTGTTGTTTTTGATCTTCATTACTCATCTATTTGTTCCCCCCTATACTTTTTAATTCTATAATCCAGTGTCGAATGTGTCACACCTATAGCTTTAGCCAGAGTTCTAAGGGATACCCCCTTATTGTTCATTTCACTAAGTAATTTTATTGCATCATCATTACTTCCTGAATACATTGTCTGTTTCTGAATAAAAATTGCTATAACGTCCTCGGTTTTTATTTCTTTACTAATAAAGTATTTTTTAGCTGCAGCTTTAGTAAGCTCTTTTATTTGTGCGCCATTTAAGCCTTCAGTAATTTTAGCCAAATTCTCATAGTCAAGGTTTTCATCAATCGCATATTCTTTCAACCATTTCTGAAGTAATATTAATCGTTGTGCTTCGCTAGGTAATTCCATAGTTATCGTCAAATTAAATCTTCTCCATATTGCTGGGTCAAGCAAATGTTCATGATTGGTAGCAGCAATTAATAGTACATTACTCGGCATATTATCAAAATTCTGAAGTAGTGTAGTAACTACGCGCTTCAATTCACCAAGTTCATTAGAATCGTCTCTCTTTTTTGCGATAGCATCAAACTCATCTAAAAATAAAATAATTCTCTGATTTCGCACAGAGTCAAACACTTTTCTTAAATTTGTGCTTGTTTGGCCTAAATATGATGACACAAGACCATCCAACCTTACATATGCAATGGGCAAACTTAATGCTTGACCAATAGCGTATGCAGTCATTGTTTTTCCGCAACCAGGTGGGCCACATAACAGTAATCGATTAGCTGGTTCAATGTTATGTTTCTTTAAATCCTCAGCGTTTTTTTGCTCTTCAATCAGCTGCTCTAGTGCATTTTTCTGGCTTTCTGGCAATATTACATCTTCTAATCTTACATTTGATTGAACAATTTCGTACAATTCCAAAAGACTATCTTTATCTCTCGGTGTAACTCCCTGTGCGGCTTGAGGCGTAAAATTGGCCGAACTCACACTAAAATCAGGCTCCGATTTAGTCTTTTGCTTTGTTTCATATGCTTTTCTTAAGCGGGTTGCTAAAGGAACATTTCCTTTCTTTTCTTCATCTTTTATCAATTCATAAACCGCATCCGAGAATTTGCTCTCATCCCCAATGCAATGCGAAATTATAAGATTCTCAATTAAGTTAGCTTTCATTTTGCTTCACCTCTATAATAATTGTACCCATTCGTACAGGTATAATATTATTATACTAGGTAGCAATATAAACGTCAATTAATTTCGTACATTTTCGTACACTGAATATTTATAAAAAAAACTCCCGAAGTAGGGAGTCATAAGTAAAGAAAAAAAATATTTTGTATAAAAATTTTCCGTTCATCTTTATATTGATATCTGCGATATGCATTTTACATACTCATTTGAGGCTTTGATCATATGATTTCTATAACATACAAAATAATAACCTACTGCGTATATAGTTGTTCTTTATCACAAACTATTCCCGTACTTGTCAAGCCAGTTCATTGCATCCTTGTAGTCTGGATACAAAGACTTTAGCATAGTCCAAAATTTGCTTGAATGACTCATTATTCTAGTATGAACAAGCTCATGAATAATGATATAATCAGAAACTAAAGTCGGAGCCTTGATTAGTCGCCAATTAAGAGATACATTTCCATCTTGAGAACAATTCCCAAGTTTAGTCTTTTGATCTCTTATATAAATGGCCTTGTACGAAAAATTTAATCTTTTCGCTAACTCTTTAGTTCTGGAAACCAAGTACTTACGCGCCTCTTTCTTATACCAACTTTTTTGAATTTTAGGATCAAGCAAATCCTTTTTTGCGCGAATAGTCTTAAAGCTATGATCAATTACTACTTTTCGGCTATAAGTTTCATCGTAAAAATATGAATACCTGTTTCCATAGAATAGTAATTGATTGCGATTCAACTCAATTTGAGATTTCCTATTAAAAAAGGCTATCTGCTTAGAAATCCATTTTGATTTTTTCGCCATGAGAGCTGAGATATCCTCTTCCGTAAAAGAATACGGCACTAAAACCCTAACTTGCTTATCTTCGGATACTCTTATTCTCGCATGTTTAATATTTTTTCTTTCTAATGTGTAACCTTCGGTCAAGCTCATCACCTCAACCCAAAATGCTTGACAACACTCAGCATGATTGCATCCATTAATTGCACATCATCGTCAATGGCCAATTGCTGATATTTATCCGCAGCTGCAAAGATTTCAATATTAACACGTAGCCGATTCATTTCATTCGGCACATCCTGCCAACCAATATATATTTTCTTCCTAATGACAGAATCAACAACATCTTTTGCAAACTCTCTGGCAATTTCTTCGTGAAAATTCTCTATCCTTGCATTTTTAATTTGTGTGAATATTTCAAAAGTACCTTTATCCTCAAAGCCCATTCTCTGAGGGAGCGTCGTAATGTCATCTAATTCACTATAAAGTTCGCTTAGTTTTAGTATTAGCTGCTCAATTGAATCGCTTTCTTCCTGTTTCTTTTTGATAAGCTCGTCTAATCTATTTTGGAATTCAACATAGGCTGCACTGTTCGCCTCGTTTCTTCTGATTACAGTTTCAATATCGCGGATAATCTTTTCAGCCTTATCAGTTGGAGAAAGCTTAGTTTCCTTCAGTTCATTTAAATAGTTTGAATCAATTTTTACTTCAGGTAGATGTCCTTTGAAATCAATCAACTGCGCACTTTCCTGAATCAATTTTCGGGTCTTCGCTGCATACACTTCCGCTTCAAAATCAAGACGTTTGAATTCCTCAAGGTAAATTTCATATATTGCATTGAGCCATAAATACTTCTCGCGATAATCTCTAAGCCTTGGATGTGGTGATATTGATTCCCACAATTGCAGCACCTCTTTATAAGACTGCTCAAATTTACCCTGATCTAATTCCGTTAACTTTCTGACGATTGCCATAGAACACTCATAAGTATCCTCAAGCTTAATGTCCTCAAAATGTTCAAAAGCATCATCGAGCACATTTGGGAACTGAAGAACCAGACTTTCTACATCCTCAAACTCTCCAATATCTTCAGGGTCATAATTCAAAGCGTCCTTATAATTTTCAAACACTCCGACATAGTCTACTATTCTACCGAATTCTTTAGAAAGTTTGGAAACCTTATCATCATATGGCCGATTAGTTCTTGCAACAGCCTGTAGAAGGTTGTGATCCCTAATTGGGCTATCAAGATACATTGTCTGCTCAATAGGTGCATCAAAGCCTGTTAGAAGCATATTACAAACAATAATTATCTTAAGATTGTTTCCTTCCCTCTGTTCTTCCGGTGTGATACGTTTCTTAAATTTCGCAATTAACTTACGACGTTCCTTATCTTCCTTATAATGATCTTTGAATAACTCATACTTCTCTCCTTCTTCATAATTGCCAGTTGAAAAAATAATAGTTATTTCGGATCGATCAAAATATTTAAGAAGCTCATTGTAGTAGAGCACACAAGCGCCTTTGTCACAAGCTACCACCTGGGCTTTATAACCTTGAGGTTCCACGACATTTCTAAAGTCTTCAGCAATATCCTTAGCAAGTACCGCTATACGATCCTCATGTTTCAAAAAAACTTTCCATGGCTGTACTCTTTTTTCAACCAGTCGTTTTTCATCTTCAGTTAAATCTGCTGTAATTTCTTCATAGCCAGCTTTAAGCTTATCCTTGTCAAGAAACCACTCCTGCGGTCCGAAGGTATAGCGAATAGGAACGGTCGCCCCATCTTCAATTGCATCCTTAATCCCGTACTTATCAAGGTAATACTCTTGATTTCCCTTGTCATTTTTAACCCCAAATTCTTTATGAGTTTTAGGTATCGGTGTACCTGTAAAGGCAAATCGTCGAGCATTTGGAAGTACATTCTGAAGTTCAATCTGAAAATCTCCATACTGTGTCCGATGAGCTTCATCGATAAGAATGATGATATTATCTCTATTATCCTGCCTATTTCCCAGCTCACGAAACTTTTGAATTGTTGTAATAAATACACCTGCTGGTGCATTATCGATTATGTACTTCAAATCTCCGATATTATAGACTGGTCTAGCATTAGGAAATTCACAATCATCAAAAGTACCTCCAATTTGTTCTTTAAGTTCTTTTCTATCAACAACAATATAAACCGTCGGATCATTGAGCTTAGGAATATTGCGGAGTTTATAAGCTGTGTATAGCATGGTCAAGCTTTTTCCAGAACCCTGTGTATGCCAGATAACACCCTGTTTCAAATCAGATTCGACAACACGATAGACAATTTTATTCGCAGCACGAAGTTGCTGATACCTAGCTACTTTTTTAATGATTTTTCCGTCTGTTCGTTCAAACACCAGAAAGTTTTTGATAATGTCCAAGACCCGAGCAGGTTGCAGTAAACCGATAATGCCCAGTTTCATTCTCTCCAACACTTCGCCATTAGGTAATCGTTCGACATCAAAATGATATAAGCCATCTTCATTACTCAGATAGGTTTGGCAAAGGTCATTAGATTCATCAAGAATAGGATTAGCTTGCGTAGTATCCAGGACAGTACTTTTCCATTCATTAAAATAGGAAGATGAGGCACCAGGTATGCCGTATTTGGTTATCCGGCCGTTACATGCAACACCAAAACCATGACACATAAAAAGTTTGTCCGCTCTCTGATCATAGGTAGAGAACTGTTTTACCCCTTCAAGCCAGTTTGTTCCTTTTCGTGCACGCTGTTTTGCTTCAATAGGCACTAGTGGGATACCATTAACTAGTAGTACTATATCTGTCTTCACCATTTTGAAGCCTTGAACCCAATACTGGTTGGTAACAATAAAGCTATTGTTCCATATATTTTCGAAATCAATAAAGAGAAAATCTTTGTCTTCACCATCCACTGAAAGGGTAATACCTTTCACTAGTTTCTCAAGAAAATTTTCATTTCCAATAATGGGACTTGGATTATTTAAATGTTGAAGAATCTGATCAACTGCTGTTTCAGCAACACTTATAGATACACTATTAAGTTCAGACACCTTCTCAATCAACATCTGGCTTATGACAGGATTGGAAAAAGGTCGGTTATAAACCTTAAGCTCCTCATTACTCTGAAAGGTCCAACCCATCTTTGAAAGCCACTCTGTAACTGGTTTTTCAACGCCTTTGAGTTCTGATAGTTTTCCCATAGTTACACCTCCTCCAATAGTTTATTGATTTCTTCTACATCCACTCGAACCTTACCCGTTAAAAGATTTTGCATGAGGGATTTTTTTAGTGTTTTAAGGGATTGGATTTTAGATTTTTTATTAAGAATTTGATCATCAACCTGAATTATCGGACCAACTACTTTTCGTTGTTCATCAATATTTTCAGGCAGATAAATCCACATCTTTTTCTGATTGGTTATACCAATATAATTTCTAGTGGACTGTTTTGCTAATCCTTCTAAACTGCATTGAAACGAATACGTCTGAAAAAATAGCTTTAAATACTCAGGGGTCAACTTACTTGGATCAACACGATAATATGTTACTTGTGGTGTAAGCATTACATAAGGATCTGCATCTTCTACTATACATGTGTACCCCACTGATGCTTTATGCGAAAGTAAAACATCTCCATTTTTTGCAAATCCAATTCGAAGTTTATCAGCTCTGTCTTTTGTAATTTTTTTGCAATTTTTTACATCTATATAGCCGTCTGAAATATTGCTAGCCATTACAAACGGAATTCCCTCGCTTACAAATTCCTCCGAAACAGGGTGTGACTCTCCGTGGTTACCATCCTGAACGCCTTTAATATACTCCTCCTTGATTAAATCCCTTATCTGGCAATACCTCCAAGTTTTAGGTGCATAACCATACTTGGTCATAAACAATTCTGTCTCACTGCGCCACGTTCCATCCGGTTTCAGTTTTCCAGTGAGTAAATGTTGCATCAAAGATTGTTTAAGCTTCTCTGCCTCCTTGATACTTTTTTTAACTGCCTCAATAGCATTATCAACTTTGGTAAGGATTCCTGCAATAGCCTTTTGTTCATTAAGAGCTTTGGGATACGAAATCGGAGTTTTATCAATAATTCCCTTGCTTAAGTTTGGTTGTCCACCACCTTGCGTAATATACTTTAGTTTTTCAGTTTTATACATTAATGAATAATATAGGAACTCATTTTCAATATTATTTTTATTAATCGGAATTGCCAAAACTGCTTGGTTTGTTGTTGCTTTAGTTTTTAAAATACAAATATCACCTGCAGTAGCTCCATACATTGCAAACAAAATGGTATCTGGGTCTACATATCGTGCACTAGATTTATTTATTGCCTCTTCGGTAATATGTTCCTCTGTATCATATAAATATTTGTTTTTTAATTCACTTGATTTTACCCAATTGATCTTCCCTGAATAAAATTTTTCATTGCTTCTTAGAGGTGTTCCACCCGAATACGTATCCGAAAAAAAACGTATTTGCTGCGTAAACCAATCTGATGGTACTATGTCAATTAAACTTTTCATTGTTTTAATGCCTCCAGTAATTTTGCAAGCAGCTCATCCACTTTACATTCTTCCTTCTGAATTGATCTAAATCCTTCAATCGCTTCAATCAAATCAATTTCTTCCTCCCGCTCAAAAGTATCTACATAGCGAGGTATATTTAGATTGAATTCATTTTCTTCCAACTCCTCCATATCAACAACAGAGAAGTACCGTTTACGCAATTCCGGATTAGCCAACATATTGAGTAATTCTATTTCTACTTCATCAATAGCAATTCGCTCTTTTTCAGCTTGTACCTCGGCTTCAGTAATGCGTTGTTCTTTCAGAGTAACTAATTTTGCTAAAGCATCTTTAGCCTTTTCCAAGTTATTCAACTCTGTCTTCGTTGGTTTTTTACCCTCTCCTTCTTTGTCTTTTACCTGTGTCTCTGCTTTTCGGAGCTTTTCTTCTGCTAAAGTTATGTCTTCTTGAGTATCAAGTTCTATTTCACTCTTCTTGAAGCCAAGTTCTTCTTGAATGAGTTCTCTAAGTCGTGCCTTTTGGGATGTTATCCATTCTTTAGCTATTTCTATATCACCCCAGGATTCAAGAATTGTAGAAATTCGCAGAACATCCTGAGGAAGTAAGATATTCATATTTGGTTCTTCTTTGTACCATCTTTCTTTAGCGGCATAAACTAGCAAAACTTTATCTTTACGCTTTTCCGGTTTATTTTTGTTGAAAAATACAATTGAACCCGGGATCGTAGTTCCATAGAAAAGGTTCCCTGGCAACAGAACAATTGCATCTATGATATTAACTCCTCTAACAAATTCGCCATCTTTATTGACTGGTCCTTGTAAAAAACCACGACGGATTAAATATTCATCATCTGCTTTTCGGTTTTGACCGTCTTCCTCTTCTGTTTTTTCTGGCTGACCACGGAATAATACCCCTTGCGGACAAACTACACCCGCTTTTCCGTTTTCATTCATTGAAGCAGCTATATGCTGTAAAAATGCAAAATCTCCATTTGAGAACGGAGGGATTCCATATTCGAAGCGATCATATGGATCGTTGAAATTCTCTTTCCCAGGATATTCCAATTGAGGGGAGCCGTCATTTTTTAAAACTGCTTTCCCCTTTTTATCCTTTTTTGGTTCACCATTTTTCCACCAGTTCTCTTGTGAGAATGGGAAATTTGCCATGACTAAATCGAAGGTTTTAATTGCAAGATCGTTATCCTCTTCTGTAAATTTAGGATCTCTTAAAGTATCACCTTTTTTAATTGAGGCATCAAGCCCATGCAGAATCATATTGATATTGGCAATCGCCCATGTATTCCAGACATCTTCCTGTCCAAAAAGGCGAATATTCTTTTGCGATCCTGTTGTTCTTTTAATGTATTTGGCAGAATTAATTAAAAAGCCACCAGAGCCACTGGTAGGATCATAAGCAGTGTTACCCTTTTGGGGTTTAAGGTACCGAACTATTATGTCTACTACTTCTTGCGGAGTGTAGAATTGTCCAGCAGTAGTACCCCCTTTGTTTTCGTCAGCAAACCTTTTAATTAAATACTCATACGCATCACCTAGAACATCAACTGAAGCGTTGCGATTACTCAAATCCACTGCATCAAGATAGCTTACAAGAAGGCTAAGCACTTCTGGATGAAGCTTTTTTCCACCAGATCCATCAGGTGATGGTTCATTCCATCGTACAGTATTAATAACTCCTTTAAGCGCAACATTCGCATCCGCAATATTATTAACCGCTTTATTTAATGCATCGTTCTTTTTATCGAGAGGGGCTTTTCGCACGTCTTCCCAAAAACAGCCTTCCGGAATGATGAAGTCATGTTTATCGGCAATGATTTTTTGTTTCTGCTTTTCGTTTGGTTCGATTCCGAACTCTTTCCTAAATTCCTGAAAACCGTTTTCAATTTCCCATGTATAGTTATCAGAAAGTCTTTTAAAAAACAGAAGTGAAAGAATATATGACTTGTAGTCCTCGACCTTGTCTCTCAAGATATCTGCCATTCCAAAAAGGGTATTTCCTAATGCTTGTTTTGTTATCATTGTTACAGCTCCTTATTTTTTTGCCTCCATCGCGACTAGCATTTTAGAGGCAGATTGTTTTATCGTTAATATAAACTTTTTAACAATGTTGTGCTAAATACGTTCCATTGAATTTTTCTTTCACATTAGTTCAGAATTAGAATTCATCTGTATCTCCCTCGTTAGTGTTCTTAAGTCTATCATCTTTTGGTTTCGTGGCATCCTTTGGTATTGCCCATGCCCAACCAAGACGATAAACTCCGGGAATCTTACCTTGTCTACATAAAACCTGAACCCGACGCTCTGAAATACTCCATTTTTCTGAAGCTTCTTTTGCTGTGATATAGTCCATCTTCTCACCCTCACAAGTTAGTTTTCAAATACTATTATAGTCGTAGAAACGAATAATAACAATAGATGTCCATACTATTTCGTAAGCTTTCAGAAGGAGCTATATTATAAAAGTAGAAGTCTCACAGAATAAGTGGTTCACTTTACAACTATTTCAAGCCTCTTTAATTTGTTACATCCATATGTAAAGATGCGCCCTACTTAAAATCCAATCAGACCTGAACTCTGACTTCATCCTTACCATGGATGTGCTGAGACTTGCTAACCTTCGCGCTGCTGTGTCAGCTATCGCATCCACGGTGAAGAAAAAGCATCGGTTCGTTTCTATATTGAAAACCAAAAGAAAAAAGCATCGGTTCGTTTCTATATTGAAAACCAAAAGAAAAGGATACCGGTTATACCGATATCCTTTTCTTTTGGAGCTCCCATCCAGATTCGAACTGATGACCTATCCTTACCATGGATGTACTGCTCTCAAAAACCTTCGTACTACTTCGTCATGCTACGCGCCTTCGGTGCTCACGTATCGTATACGCTCCGCTCCTCGGCACGCGCTTTCCTTGTATTGCTCGATTTTTGCTTCGCAGGCTCTGCCCGGCAGAGCGCTTCACATATGAGAATTGAGGTCAACATTTGCCCCGGAGCAGGAGCACACAAAAAGAAATACCTCCGAACAATTTCGGAGGTATTTCTTTTTGGAGCTCCCATCCAGATTCGAACTGGAGACCTCATCCTTACCATGGATGCGCTCTGCCAACTGAGCTATGGGAGCATGTGCCTTATTAAATTTTTGG
>JAQSXG010000481.1 GCA_029256785.1 Neobacillus sp. | reverse complement strand
CAAAAATGATAGAACTATTTGAGAATCTTTGTCAATATGAATTTGACAACGAATATTACGATTTGCACAATGATTATGATTGTCAAAGCGTATCGTTAAAAGAAACTGTTTTATTTATAAACTTTAACCAAGAAGTAAATGGGAAAAGTATCAGCTTAGTATTTACGGATGTTGAGGTAAAACAATTTGATTTTTTTAATGTATTAGATTCAAAAATCTTAACAATCGATAATGTGTATCGTGGAAGAACTGAAATTAATGGTGAGTTAAAAGAATTTTTAGGAGAGAAAGGCTACTTTTACTTAGAGTTTTACGAGGGACAGAGGTTAGAATTTTGGGCAAAAAGTGTAGGAATTGAAACCACAGGTACTGTATGAAATGACAGAAAAAAATTTACGATAATCTTAACTTTATATTTGATAGCTTATAAAGAATTGCACTTAAGCTACCGGGAGCGTTGATCTAAGAAGGATTAACGCTTATTTTAAGAATTAACGCATATTTGGTAGTTGTTTAGTAAGGTGAACTAAAAGTAGTTCAGTTGTCTTTTCTTTTTCCTCCTGCTAATTAAACAAACTGTTCCTCAAATTTTGATAGCAAAAACAGTGTAAAAGGGTTTTTTAGAAATGGGCTTTCTGGGTAAAAAAAGGATAATGAATCTAGTACTTACATCACTCATGGTAAATAGATATTCACATGCCAAAGTCCAGAAAGTTCCTTGGTCATCTACGATCACTGATAATTGGAGGCCTTTAACAAGTTCTCTAAATAATACTTTAAGCCCCTACCTCTTTATATGGAAGGGGTTATTTGATGCTTGCGTTAAAAATGTAAAAAATGTAAATAATTTGAATTTTTTGTTGATTAATGGAAAGAACATAATGATAATAAGAGTAGGAGTTAAAAATTGGTATTTAAGCGTTAATAAACACAATAGAAGGGGGAAGTTTTTTTGAAGAATATGGGGTTAAAGTTGTTAGTCATTGTTATGTTGATTCTATCTAGCTTGCCGTTCAATAATCCTGAAGTGGAGTCTGCTAGTTTAGTAGAAGCAAAACAGCAAGAACCAAAGTTAAAGATGATAGACTTAGACAAAGTAACTAGAGTTCAAGATGCTCACCCATTAAAGGGAACTGATAAAAAAAAGCTGAAGCCAGGCGAGGAAGTCATTGAAGAAAGAACCGAAAAAACTAAGACTTTTTACAATGGTGATAATACTTTTACAAGAAAGGTTTATTTTGAGCCTGTTCATGCAAAAAAGGATGGTCAAGAGGAATTTGAAGAAATATCAGCTGTGTTGGTCGAGGATACTATGAATGGTAACCAAGTAGAAACAGAGAATGCTATTCTAAATTCTAGTTTCCTCAAAGGAATGGATAACGGTAAATATGCGACTTTTGAAAAAGATGGACATACAATATCTTACTCATTTCTGGAAGCTTCTGGGGAAGGTCTAGAGTCCATACATGCTAGAGATGTTGATGCGAAGTTTGAAAAAAATAAAATTACACATGAACAGGTTTTTCCTGATGTAGATTTAAGAAACTTGACGTTTGGTGAAAATATTAAAGAAGATTTGATTCTGCATTCGTATCAAGGTTATCATGAATTTACATTTTTCTTAGAAACAGATTTAAAGGCTCAAGAACAAAATGAAGGAACTATTTTATTCAAAGATGAGAAAGGCCAACCTGTTTTTTATGTTCCAAAGCCATATATGGAGGATTCCAATTATAATGACAATAAAGGTGAATCCGAGCGTTCTGAAAATGTACATTACGAAATCAAAAAAACAAATGGTGGATATCTTTTAACAGTAAAAGCTGACCAAAGATGGTTATCAGATTCTAATCGGAAATATCCTGTATTTATTGATCCATCAACGTCTCTAGGTATAGAACAAGACACTTTTATTATGAGTGCTTGGCCCAATGCAAACTTCAGTTCTTCAACATACAAATGGGACGAAAACCAGGGTGAATATGTATTGAAAGTCGGTAATTACGATAACACAACTGGAGAAACCTATGCATTTTTAAAGCAAAATCTAGATGGATTAACATCATCTAACGGATACATGGTTACGGATGCCAAACTTAACGTATTTGTGACCCATGCTTATTATTATAATAGTCCCAATGGAATATGGTTAGATGCAGTGAATAATGCATGGGCACCAGAGACTATAACGTGGAATAACAAACCAACATCCACACCAACTACTAGTGTTAATGTTGGACGCGACCAAACAGCTAGTTTCAATATTACAAATATTGTAAAGGAATGGGTCAAAGGAAAAAAAAACAACTATGGATTTAAGCTTCATACGAATGGTAATGGGTATACACATTGGAAAAGGGTAGTTTCTTCCACAAATAATTCTATTACTAGTCCTCATTTAGATATAACGTATGCACAAATGAAAGCGCCAGAAAAGCCTGTTGTGACACCTTATCCCCATGACATTAACAGTTCAGCTGGTTACGTCAATCTTTCGTGGAAAAAAGTAGAGGGAGCAGATGAATATTATGTAGGAATTTGGAACGGGAAGGCATACCAGTATTTTGAGGTTGGAAATGTAGACAAATGGTCAACCAAGAATATGGGTATTTGGCCAACAGCAGTTGAATTAGAAAACGGGAAATTCGGGCTTCACAATGACGGAACCGGAATTGAACTTCCTAATGATCCGAGTAGTACGTATGTCACATCAGGTGGGGGCTGGGGTAATTATCATCAATATTGGTTCGTAATTGTTGCACATAATAAAGAATTTAATATATCTTCACAGAATTCTCCCTATGCTGAGGCATTTCTGCAAGACACTACACGACCCAATCAACCTGAAATTCCAAAGGTAGCTATTGAAGATGGTGCCATTAACAGTGGTGATACAGCCAAAGCTGTGCTTACCTGGAAAAGTGTATCAGATCTTCCTGCCACCATTGATTCTGGGGTAAGCTACTATGAAATACAAAAATATACAGGAGATTCATGGAAGGCAGTAGCTAATGTCCCACATACTGGAGTGGCAAGCTACACCTATACAGTATCTAATTTGCCTGATAGTTCTTCCAATATAAAATTTCAAATTAGAGCATTTGATAAAAATGGAAATTATTCTGGACTATCGACATCTAGTGATAACATTACAAAAGATCGTACGAGTCCTAATACGCCAACTTTACTTGAAATCTCCCCCTCAGACTGGACTAATTCTCCAGAATTCACTTTATATTGGGAGGGAATTACCGATAATAAAAGCTTAAAAAATATTCAATACAGTATTAATAGTGGTGAATGGATAAATCTCGGTACAGTAGAGAGTAAAGGGAATCGAAGGATTAGCGCAGAAATCCCAGATGGCACACATGAAATTAAGGTACGTGGTATTGATAATGAAGACAACTATAGTTACTCAAAATCAGTCGATTATTTTAAAGATACGCTGCCACCATCAATATTCTTTAATTATCCACAAAATGCTCAAACCGTTGATGGCCTTGTTGATATTAAAGCAGAAGTATCTTCAAGTGGTTCTCCACTTAAAGAATGGAAAATTGAAAAGGGAGAAGGTGAATCACCACAAAGTTTTGAAGTCATACGTGCTGGAACAACCTTAAATGATAATGAGATTCTATATTCCTGGGATACTTCTAGTCTAAAAGAACACATGGCTTATACTTTAAAAATAGAGGTAAAAGATGCAGCAGGAAATGTTAATAGTGTAACAAGAAAAGTAATTAAAAGTAACAACACAAAAGCCATTTCCCCATCAATAGAAATTTTAAAACCAGTAAATCAAGAAACGATCAAGGAACCTGTTTTTCCTGTTGAATATTTAATAGATAATATCAACCCAAGTACAATAAGAGATAGCAATCCAGAAAATTTAGTGAAAAATGGTAGTTTTGAAGAATCCTATTTTGATGATTATGGAAAAATACGACCTATGTATTGGCAAAATGATATAAATAATGAGTCCATAGAATCCACTAGTGATGGGGAGGAAATAAGAGAGACAACATTAAAGATCCACAAAAAACCCTCAACGATTTCAGATCCAGGATTTCCTGATTTTCCAGGGGTAATTCCCAATTTGAAGAAACAAATTATCCAAGC
>JAQSXG010000480.1 GCA_029256785.1 Neobacillus sp. | reverse complement strand
AGTTAGTTTAAATTTTCCCCCTTGAATTTCTTGATAAAAAGTGCCGCTGTAAATGTAGTTCATTTCAAATAAATTATGTGTATGATTAAGCATTTTAGCAAAACGAGTATGCTTGCCGATCACAAATATATTATCCGTTACATTTAATTTTAGAACGTCGTTCTCCAAGGAATAGGTGTAGGCAGCTTGACTGCAGGATTTTGATGCTTCTTTAGAGTCAGACCAGGTTATAGCACTATCCAAAAACCACTCATTTGATAAGGACAGCGAAAGCATTTTCTTTTTTAACATTTCATCGGAGAGTTCCGAGACTTGCAACTCTTTTTCAAGATCAGTTAATTCAAATAATAATTCCTCTAATTGTTGATAGTTCATAAAATCTCACCCATTTTGAATGTATCAGTTTTAGTTAGTCAAATCAACAGCTTAGGACATTGGTGGAAGGGGTTTCGTGGATTATGCTAGCTATATAGGGTACCCAAAAGTAGTTTTTAGATTTTTTCTTAAATTATATAGGAAATTGAAGGGAGTACTATCTTAAAAACTTATCGGTATAGCCAAATTGCCGGAGGGATAATGTATCTGGGACAGAAAGATTAAAGGAGCTTAAAGCACATATTAGAAAAGAATTAGTTGAGTACAAGGTTCCAAGACTATCAAGGCATTTGTTGTTATCGTGGTTCTTCTTCATCTATTCAATATATAAGTTCTGAAGGACATCATAGATATGATTATAAATCTGATAGCCAAGCTGATTCAGCTGCTCTAAGTCATTTTATTAGAGTTGCATACTCTCAAAGAAGAGCAATTGTTCAGCAGGTACTTGCGGGATTTTATATGATGTTCCTCACAAGAATGAGCGAAAAAAGGTTGAAAGTTCATGAAGTTGTCTTAAATATGCAACTAATAATCAAAGTGGCTTAATGATCTATTACCTGTTGCGTTATTTATTTGGCTCTCCCTCGGAAAGAATAACGCTTTTGGAGTCATCTAAGAATGAGTCGTTTTAATCGCTGACTAGGTTCAGTGCAAAACTTTTGAGATGCTCAAAGAGCTGGAAGGGGACAGAGGCAATAAAATAAATCGAGGGGTACTCGCGATTATTCATCGGTCCTTACTTTCTTCTGGCACCATTGTGGGAGTCCGTTTACTTAGGAAAAGAACACATTATGATTGAAGAAGAAATCTGCTGGTAAGAGAAGTAGATCAAAAATTTTATTTAGAGTTTGTCCATTTAAATACAGAATCGGAGTTCCATTTAATTAATAGGAAAAAAAGGAGGTAATATTTATGGCTGGAATTTTTGGTAAAATTCAAAACTCCCGTATTAGCAGAAGAAGTTTTCTAAAAGCTAGTGCAGCTAGTACAGCGGGGTTAGCATTGGTTGGAGGTGATAATAAGCTATCTGAATTGTCCGCTAAGGCTGCTGCCGATGCAGCTAAAGATGAGGGTAAGTGGATTACTGCTGCTTGCTGGTTTGACTGCGGAGGGAAATGTAAAAACGTAGCCTATGTAAAAGATGGTGTCGTTATTCGTCAAAAGACCGATGATACACATCCTGACAGTCCTGACTATCCTCAGCAGAGGGGCTGTTTGCGAGGACGTTCCCACCGGAGACAAGTGTTCGGAGCAGACCGCTTAAAATATCCGATGAAACGCAAGCATTGGAAGCCATTAACAGGTGGCGATAAGTCGCTACGCGGCAGGGATGAGTGGGAACGCATTTCTTGGGATGAGGCTCTAGATTATGTTGCTGCCGAGTTAAAGAATGCTAAGGGGAAATATGGTAATCGTTCTATTCTAGCATTTGATTTCTTTTTTCAACCACTTAGGTTATTAAATGCGTTTGGGGGTCATACTTCTGTAAATGATACTGCATCTATTGGAACTTTCGCATATGTTGCCCCGCTTATTGGTTTAGATTTCCTAAACGGAGCAAACGACCGCTTTGATATGCGTAAGAGCGAAACAATCGTGATGTACGGTAATAATCCTGCATGGAGTTCTCTCGGTTCACCATCTTATAACTATTATCAAGCAAAAAAGGCAGGAGCCAAATTTATTTGTGTCGGCCCGCATTACAATAGCAGTGCCAACATGTTGGACGCAAAGTGGATACGCGTCCGCCCCGGCACAGACACAGCATTTCTTTTAGCAGTGGCTAATACCATGATTACTGAGGATGAACCGAAAACGAATCCAATAATCGACTGGGATTTCCTTAACCGGTGCACAGTAGGCTTTGATGCCAACCATATGCCTAAAGACGCTAATCTCAACGAAAACTTTAAAGACTACGTGCTCGGAAAATACGACGATACTCCAAAAACGCCCGAATGGGCAACAGAAATCTGTGGCACTCCAGTGGAGGATATTGTCTGGTTTGCCCGAGAACTCCGAAAAGATAAAAAGGTTTCGCTTTTGTTCGGAAGGGCACCCTCTCGCTGTAACAACGCAGAAAGTTTTCCGCAGATTATTATGACAATAGGAGCAATGGGTGGGCATTTTGGTAAACCAGGTCACGCATGTGGTCCAGGTTGTTCTACAAGTTCTGGTAATTGCGGTCCAGGTATGATTACTCTTGGAGACTCCACAATACCATTAGACTTTTCAAATGCAGTTGAGGATTCAATAAATGCTCCAGAGGTATGGGACGCAGTTATTAAAGGGAAATACAATTTTGCTTCAAGCTATGATCGCCCTGGTTCGGTTTCCAAAGGGATGAGAGATATTGATATCCGCGTGATTTACAACAGATTACGAAATTCTCTATCTACTAATCTAGATGAACGCAAAGGAATTGAAGCCTATCGAAAAGTGGATTTTATAGTGACGCATGCCTATTCTTTAAACACCAGCGCACAATATTCTGACATTGTGTTACCAATCTCTACCCAATGGGAAAGGCACAGCAATTATGGTTTCTTCACAGGGAATAGAGAAGCTGTTGTATTCCCCTCGAAGGTAATAGAACCGCTTTATGAGTCTAAAAGTGACCAGTGGATTGAAGAAGAGTTAGCAAAACGGCTTGGCATGGATTCCAAAAAGGTTTATCCATATAGTGAGGAACAAACGTATTTCAATGTGATCGCTGGAACTCAAGTGATCAATAAAGCAGGTACAGGCTATGAGCCGCTTGTCACCATCACTGAGAAGGAAATATCTGAATGGAGCGCTAAATGGGGACCTGTCAAAGGTACTCACCAACAGGGTAGAATCGGCTTGATGGAATTAATGGAACAAGGTGTCTATCAAGTGGAACGTTTTGAGGGCGATAACTATGGAAGTATTGCGTATCAAGATTTTGTCAACGACCCTATTGCAAAACCTCTTCAAACAAAAAGTGGTAAATTTGAGATTTACTGCCAAACAAAAGCTGATTGGATCAGTGGTATGGGGCGTGGCAAGGTTAAGCCCTATCCCGAATATACGCCGGTGAAAAATGGTTATGAACAGAGCTTTAAAGATTGGAAGGGTAAGATTAAAGGAGACTATCCTTATCAAATGGTAACTCCGCATTATCTCAGACGATCTCATACTTCTTTTGACAATATACCTCAGCTTCGGGAGGCTTTACCTAACCCTGTATATATCAGTGCTAAGGATGCTGCCCAGAAAGGAATCAAGGATGGTGATACTTTACTTGTCTACAATTTAAACGGTAAAGTTTTACGTCTGGCCACTATTTCTGAAGAGCTTATACCTGGATGTATATTCATGCCACACGGGGCTTGGGCAGATATTGATGAAAAAACTGGCATTGACAAATCAGGCAGCGATAATATTCTATGTGCTTCAGTCACAAGTGCTTGCGGAGTGTCCGGGTACAATACTAACCTTGTCAACTTCAAGAAATACGATGGGGAACAGCTTGAACCTGATTGCCTGAAACCTCTCAAGATAGTAAACCTTAAATAAAGAAAGCAGGTGGAAAAATGACTTTGGGTTTTTACTTTGATATGGAGAAGTGTATTGGCTGCCGGACTTGCCAAATAGCTTGTAAGGACAAAAATAATCTGGATGTCGGTGTAATTTTCAGGCGAGTGCGTACATTTGAGACAGGAACTTATCCTGAAGGAAGAAGCTATCATTACTCCAGCACATGCAATCACTGTACTGATGCCAAATGTGT
>JAQSXG010000479.1 GCA_029256785.1 Neobacillus sp. | reverse complement strand
ATTCTGATTATCATGCGGAAATTGTAAACTAAAATGATTGTCCAAATTACACAACTTTGTAATAATTGGTATTAAGCAAACGGGACAGATAATAATACTGGATCTTTATCACTAAAAGTTAAATTCAAAAAAGTTAGATGCTGAACAAAAGAAAAGAGATATAATATATTCAAATAAGGAGGTTTAATATGGCTTATAAGATATTTATGAAAAATAAATTTGATGGAAGTCTTGAAGAAGCTGATGATGAAATATATCACAGTAAAGAAGATGCTGAATACGCTTTAGACGAAGCAATTAATAACTTTATGACAGGGGCAGAAGTACTTGAACTGTCTGGAGAAAGCTATGAAGATCCAAATGATTATGAATTTACGATAAAGAAAATTTAATTTTAGGTAAAAAAGGGTAAAGTATACTTTCTGTCTTACTCTTTTATTTCTTTATGTTAGACAAAACTTATTAATATGGGGAATCGTTCAATACTGTAATCGGGTGCGTTTATTGAACAAACAGGATAGCACGTACTAATCATAAAATAGTGCTATCCTGTTTTCGTTATTTAAAAGTTGAAGGTCTTTTAATCTTTTTCCACAAGATAATCCGAATACCCAATTTATTTAATCCTTTTGATAAAACTGACACTCATAGCCATCAGCACTGAGTAACAAGCCATTCGCCCAGGTTGGTGTCTTAGCCATCTGTTCACAGATAGCAAAAAGTGACATACCCATACCAGCCTCGATGATAATTTCATCGTGTACATGAGCCACAATGGAACAATTCTTTAATGTCTGCATGGCATGACACAAAATGTCACGACTGATTGCCTGAACAATATTCTCTACAAATTTGGGTCCATAGCTTTCGATTCTTTCCCATTTCTTCGTTCCATCGACACCTTCATAAGTAACTGACTCACCGCCGAACATATTCTCTCCTATCCGAGGTTTCACATAAGCAAGACGTCTGCCGGAAGGGAGGAGGATAAAGAGTATCCCACTTTGATAGATACATTTAATGCTATGTGTCTCTGTCGGAGTTTTCTGCTTAACACAATTTTTTACCGCACGGTCAACATCCCACCATAGTTTTGTGATATTGGGATTGGACTGTCTCCAAGCCGTTACCAGCGGCCGAAGTTCCTCTTCTCCAATTCCCATCTCCAAAGCACCCATCGATTTTAATGCTCCAACAGATCCACCGTAACCGAGGGCTAGTTCAGCAATTTTCCCTTTCTGACGAAGATGCCCATTCACACCGTGCTTTGCAACAGGTACATTAAACATCTGAGAGGCGCTGGCGCAGTAAATGTCCCCGCCCTTTTGGAATACTTGTATTCTCCATTTTTCGCCTGCTAGCCAGGCAATGACGCGTGCCTCAATCGCTGAAAAGTCTGCAACAATAAACTTCATACCCTCTCGTGGCATAAAAGCTGTACGGATAAGTTCCGATAGCACCTCCGGTATAGAATCATACAGTAAGTTAAGTGCATCAAAGTTTCCGCTTCGAACTAAAGCACGAGCCTGTTCCAAATCAGGCATATGGTTTTGGGGGAGATTTTGCAACTGAATCAGCCTGCCGGAGAATCTGCCGGTTCTGTTGGCTCCGTAAAACTGAAACATTCCTCTTGCACGACCGTCACTACATACCGCATTCTCCATTGCTGTGTATTTTTTCACTGATGATTTTGCAAGCTGCTGTCGAAGTTCCAATACAGTGCCTAGTGGTTCAGAAGCTGTCTTTAGCATCTCAGTAACAGCTTTTTTACCAAGAGAATCTGTTTCCAGCCCGTTATCGGCAAGCCAAGTTTTCATTTGTTGCACAGAGTTTGGATTCTCTAAATTGGTTATATCCTGCATTATATCCATTAGCTTTTCACGGGAATGTTCATCCATCACGACAGCTTGTTTGACAAAGGTCCTATCAATGGCAATGCCACGATCATTGATTTTTTGGTCGAGTTGGTATTCCTCCCAAATGTTCTTTGGCACCGGAAACTTGGATAACCTCTGCTTTATCGACATTTCAGTTTCCACATCACGAAGGTTGTATGTTTTAAACCGGTCCCATTTATCCAAATCATGCTCCGGCAGGTTACGAACTCGACCGCCATTTGATTTAGTAGGAGAGCAGGGTGTACAGAAATATTTGATGAGATCTTTACCCTCTGTTAGCTTTTGTTTCTCCAAGCCCAGAACCGCACCAACACCTTCAAGAGAAAGCGGAAGTCCCATATATACCGACCATATCATGGAACATTTCCATGATGCGGGATCAAGATATTCTGTTAGGTTAAGCCATTTTGATAGACAAACACGCTCAAACATCGCGTTGAATGCCCACTTGGCAATCGAATCATCCATAAGTGCTTTTATAATTTCATCCGGGATTTTCTCCCTGCAGGCAAGATCAACGACTTGTACTTCGCCGCCATCCACCGAATAGCCCAATAGCAGAATTTTTCATCACTCTCGGTATAACGGTAAACTCCAGATTTTTTAAGATTAACACTACTATAAGTCTCTATATCAATAGAAATTGAGTTCATATATTACCGCCCTTTCCAATGCAAACGAGGCAGCAGAAGAATAACCTCCACCACCTCGTCTGTTGAATTATTTATCGGTTATGCCAGGAAATCATCATCTTCAACAGTGGTGAAATCATCCGCAGCATTGGTTTTGCCACCTAATGGCTCTCCGTCTCTTATCTTCTGGATATTGCCAAGCCCACAAGCTACCCCCCTGTTGCCATTTGAATTGAAGGCATAGAAATTAAGAGACACTCTAGCATAGCAACCGCTATATACCTCGTTACGATCCAGGATAGGTCTGACCGCCTTATCCACTATTTGGGGCGGGGTCTTGCTGTTGGCATTTACGAAATAATGCTCTTTGTAAGCCTCATCATTACGTTCTAGATCACCATCTCGAAGTGGCAGTTTGATGCCGGCCTTATTCGGTTTTTTGCCGCCAAACTTTGCAATGCCCTCCTCAATAGCTGCATCTACTGCTGCATGGATTGCATTGATGGTTTCCTTATCTGTTTTAGGAATCAATACGGATACGCTGTACTTTTCCGCTCCGCCATTGATGGATACGGGTTCCCAGCCGTGAAAGTAGCTGAGACGTGTGTTCACGCTTGTAACAACCTTAGTTCTGTTTTGATTATTCATATTCCAATTCCTCCGTTATTTCGTTAAATTCGTTTTTTACGTTTGATAGATTCATAGCTGGCCGCTTATCCGAAAGTGGAACCAACGTTGGCCTGCCCGGTGGTTTATGTATAAGACCACCGAGGATTTCCTCAAATTTCTTTTTACCCATCAGCTTCTGCATTTCCGTAAGGGTAATGAGACTCTGACGATAGATATCTTTATAACCGTTTGCCTTTGCTGCTTCAGCCACAGCTTCTTCTTCCTTATATTTGCGGACAGATCTGCCCTCGACCACCTTAAAACCGTGCCACTCTTTACCGTGATTAACGGCTGCATCCGTGGCATAGGCAATGATTTCATTTGCCCACTTTGTAAGGTCGGAAAGTTTTGAAAGAACTTCTTCAATTTCAGAGTCCGTAAGTAGGGGTGGTAGTTTGAACTCAAATTGTGCTAATTTCAGCTTTTCTTCAGCCCTTGCACGGCATTTGATAGCCGCTCGTCAGAAAGTACACCACTCACCCGGAAGATATTCACCTTCACCGTCATAGGCCATTGATGCCTTTGGTTTCAGTTCATTTTCTGCCCAGTCTTTTAATTTCTTTACTGGGATCGTCCATGTGCTGACATTTTCCCTTCGTGGTTGGAAGATGGTCATGGAAACCTCCTCGATGTCATACAAACTATCGTAGATTTCCAAAGCACCAAGGGCGTACAATTTCATCTGCGGATTATCCACCGCATCTACCCATACACCCGTGCCATACTTAAAATCAATAATGTGAAGCTTTTTGTCAGCAATGATAATGCTGTCACCAGTTCCAAACCCCTGGGGTACATAGCAGGAAAAATCAAGACGTTGTTCAATAAGTATTAACGGGTCCGTACAGCTTTGCTTCGCCAGTTCAAGCTGCTCCGTTACAAATTCCACATAGGCATCGCTGTGTTCTTCCATCTCATCAGTGTTATAAGCCG
>JAQSXG010000478.1 GCA_029256785.1 Neobacillus sp. | reverse complement strand
ATAGGGAATGTACCGTCTTCCCTCCCGACAAATTGGCTGACAGGAATGTCATCGCCTTTTTGGGCATTCATAGGAATCATTAAATTCTTAATAAAACCAGGTAGATCATCATTCTCACCGTTCATTTCGGTAACAACGTCTTCTGCATTTAGCCATGATACAGGAACATCTACTCTCAGTACACCATCTACACCTTGATCCACCGCTACATAATTCATAGCGATAACTTTATCACCTTTTTTGCCATAGGTTTTGAGAATCGCATCTTTCATATAGCCAACAGCCTGCGGCACAGAAATCACATTAGCTAATCTAAAAAAAGCTGCTTGAAGAATGCTGTTCGAACGATTTCCCAGTCCAATCTCTTTGGCAATTTTAGTTGCATCAATGATATAAAATTGAACATTCTTCTTTGCCAATGCTCGCTTTACAGCTGCCGGCAGGTTTTCGTCCAGCTCTTTACCTGTCCAGCTACAGTTTAATAAGAAGATCCCGTTATTTTTAATATCAGAAACAATGTCATATTTATTGATATAAGACGGATTATGACATGCTACAAAATCCGCCATTTTTACATAATAGCTTGAACGAATGGTTTTTTTCCCAAAACGCAAGTGCGATTTCGTAACCCCACCGGATTTTTTCGTATCGTATTCAAAATAGGCTTGAACATACCTATCTGTATGATCCCCGATGATTTTAATGGAGTTCTTATTGGCACCAACGGTACCGTCGGAGCCAAGACCCCAAAATTTGCAACTGATTGTTCCCTCATCGGCAAGATCCAGTTCTTCCCCTACCATTAGAGATAAGTGAGTTACATCATCATTGATACCTACTGTAAAGTATTTTTTGGGCTCCACATTCATCATATTATTATAAACAGCTACCATTTGGGCCGGAGTAACATCTTTCGAGGACAACCCATACCGTCCTGAAAAAATCTGCGGTCTTGTTTTTTGATCGATAAATGCTGAGCAAACATCAAGATATAACGGTTCACCCAATGAACCCGGTTCCTTGGTTCGATCTAAAACAGTAACTTTTTTCACTGTACCTGGTATCTCTCTAAAGAAGTGTTCCATCGAAAATGGTCTGTAAAGATGCACTTGAAGATACCCTGCTTTTTTCCCCTGTTTATTTAAAGCATCTACTGTTTCCTGAATTGCTCCACTTACAGAACCCATGGCAACAATTACATATTCCGCGTCTTCTGCTCCGTAATAATTAAAAAGCCTATAATTTCTGCCTGTAAGTTTATTGATTTCATTCATATATTCCTCTACAATAAACGGCAGTTTGTCATAAAAAGGATTTGCTGCTTCTCTCGCTTGAAAGAAAACATCAGGATTCTCTACCGCACTTCTCATTACAGGTCTTTCAGGGTTTAAGGAGTTCTTGCGAAATTCTTCAAAAGCCTCTTCATCCAATAACTTGTTGAGATCTTTATAAGCTAAACATTCCACTTTTTGAATTTCATGAGAGGTTCTGAATCCATCAAAGAAGTGTAGAAACGGAATTCTGCCCTTAATGGCTGCAAGATGCGCAACACCGGCTAAATCCATTACCTCCTGGACACTTCCCGTAGATAGCATGGCAAAACCAGTCTGCCTGCAAGCCATAACATCCGAGTGGTCACCAAATATTGAAAAAGCGTGAGTTCCCACTGTGCGCGCACTTACATGAAGTACACCCGGCTTTAATTGTCCGGACAGACGATACATCGTCGGTATCATTAAAAGCAAGCCTTGTGATGCTGTGTATGAAGTCGTTAAGGTTCCTGCTTCCAAGGAGCCATGCATGGCCCCGATAGCCCCTGCCTCTGACTGCATTTCAACCAATCGTACTGTTTGACCGAATAAATTTTTCTTTCCCTTTGCCGACCATAGATCAACATACTCTGCCATAGGAGAAGACGGTGTAATCGGATAAATGGTTGCAACTTCTGTAAAGGCATAAGATATATATGCCGCTGCTTCATTGCCATCCATTGTTTTCATTACTTTATCCATATAAATACCCCTTTCACTATTGTCTTAAATGTAAGCAGAACCAGAAATTCCACGCATTCTCCATTCGACTATATTTTTTAACTAATGCAAATATTGTGCCAATAAGGCTTTGGTATTTGATTTGGTGCACAACACAGTAGGCAACCTCTGTTTTTATCTGATTTACTCGCTCTTTACCGGATTGTGATAGGACTTCATAACGTATTAATAGAGAAAATACAACGTATGGGTGCAAAATGTTGCCTCATTCGATGCATTTTGCCTCATCGATACAAATGCGCTAAATTCGTAATTAGCACCCACTTTATTGCTACTAGCTTGATGCATTTTCCCTCAGCACATATAGTCGAAGACGTCATGAAATATTGCCGGTTTGCATCGCTAAGTAGTCCCCCACCAGATAATTTAACACAAAAAAAGAGAAGATTCTGTTCAACAAGAACCTTCTCTTTTTTTGAGCTGTTAATTGTGAGATTTATACAAAACCATTACTTTTCTAGGCATAATTGATCAAGACCGTATTTCTTGATCTTCCGCAATACTGTCGTTTGATCAATACCTGTCGCTTTAGCAATTTGGCGGCTGCTTGAATGAAGTCTCATTGCATGAGCTAAAATCTGCTTTTCCACCTCTTCGACCACTTGGGGGATCAGGCTAAACCGATTTACCATAATCATATCAGTCGGCGCATCGCTTAGGTTCTTATATCCCTGGAGATCACCATCGTCAGAAATAGATGATAGTTCCAGTTGTTCTCCGTCACTTAGAACAACCATCCGTTCAAGCATGTGCTTTAACTGGCGTACATTCCCAGGCCAGATATAGCTTTCCATTGCCTTTTGAACTTCGAAACTAAGCCTTTTATTCTGTCCGTAGCGCCGGTTGCACTCATTCAGAAAGTACATGCAAAGCGGCCGGATATCCTCGGGACGCTCCCGAAGTGGTGGAATGTGGAAATGAATAACATTTAAACGATAGTAAAGATCTTCTCTAAATCTGTTTTCACGCACCATATTAGCCAAATCTTTATTGGTTGCAGCTACGATCCTTACATTGACTGGAGTCGGCGCATTAGCTCCTACCCTGGTAATCTCACCCGCATCCAGGGCTCTGAGCAGTTTTACCTGCAAACTAAATGGCAAATCACCGATTTCATCTAAGAAGATCGTTCCCCCGTCGGCAGTTTCAAACAGGCCTTTCTTTCCGTGCTTCAATGACCCGGTAAATGCACCACCAACATATCCAAAGAATTCTGATTCCAAAAGAGCATCTGGAATAGCTCCACAGTTGATGGCAACAAATGGAGCCTCCCTCCGGGAACTGTTTTCATGAATATACCTTGCCAAGACTTCTTTGCCTACACCGGATTCCCCGGTTATTAAGACGGTAATATCAACAGAACTTACTTTTAAGGCAGAATGGAAAATCTCATTTATTCTACTACTAACGGCAATAAGGCCTGTTGTTTTAGGATTTTTCAAACTCTTATAATATAGTTCTTCAATTTCCTGCGCTCTTTCGAGCTGTTCCCGCAATTGCACCATCTCGGACATGTCCCGACAATTGCCAATCACCAGCCGCACGCGTCCAGTTTCATCAAGAATCGGTTTAGCAGTAACCATGACGACCTTTCCCGGGAACAGGTTGTTATGGGTCCGGGTCACCGGTCTTTTGGTGTCTAGTGCGTCGATACAAGCTGTTTTTTTATAGGGACTGTTTTGTGAGAACTCACGAAAATTTTTAAACTCAATGTCTTGCTTGTTAAGGCCTGTTATCCGGAAATAGGAGTCATTTACTAACACTACATCCGCATTACCATCGAGGACAAGTATGCCATCGTAGGATTGCTCAAATACAGCAGATATCTCTTCAAAAGTAAGATTGATATTGGGTGACTGCGTTGGGAATGCAACAACCATATCTGGACTCACTCCATTATTGTAATTTTCTGAAACAAACGGCGCCATATTGGTTTATCAAACGCCGAGAGGCTGCAAGCCTCTAGAAGGCTGTCAAAACGCTTATAACTGTGAATAGTTTATACCTTAATAGCAAAAACTCCTCTATTTTTCTGTATACCAATTCCAAGTTTCTTATCCGTCCAGGAATAGACAGCTGCTTCATA
>JAQSXG010000477.1 GCA_029256785.1 Neobacillus sp. | reverse complement strand
TTAAACAGCTAGGTTATGGTTGCGAAGCAGAGGCTAAAAGGTTAATCAAATCAATGCCAAAGTGGAATCCTGCTATGCTAAAAGGCAAACCTATTGACTCCAATTATACGATAAAGCTTACATTTAAGTTTGTCGATTGATGACAGCCTCAGCTCCCTTTTAAAAAATTGTGAGGTTCACTGATTCAACCAGATGATAAATCGTTATGTATACACCTGTATATCCTATTTATTGGCTATAGCTTGTCTGCAAAATATATCCTTAGAACTGCGTGGGATATTGTTTTCACAAGACAAAACGGGCTGTAAATCTCATAGTCCGAGAAGTTCTGTTTTAATGCAATGAGCCAAATTGGGGATATCTTCAATGGCCTGATCAATCCTTTTTCGGAATAAACTTTCGCCGAGTGTCATTTTCAGATGCTCGTTTAAGTCTCCTGTTAATTCCTCTTGACCAAAACAGACATAAGACGGAACGATAAGGTAATTCAAGGTATCATATTTGGTAACCATTTCCCATTCCAACAAACCTTTAAAGTTTTTTACAATACCTCTAATTTTTTCATATATGAGATCCTCTTTGTCTTTATCTTTAAACCTGAATCTTAAAAAAGGAAATCTTGCATAGCGGTCACTACTCATCATTCCTGCCCTACCCGTAGCAATCGGATAAATTTCATGCATTGTAAAAAACAATAGAATATTGGCTTCTTCGAAATCCATAGTGTATTGATTTTAAAACTATTCTTTTTACCTTTTTATAGATCAACAAGATACTTGTGTCTTAGCTATAATATTTTGACCAAGCTTCGAAATAAGATTGTAGCTTTTCGCTCAGATTCACCTTGACCTGCTATCAAGGTACAAAATAGGTATGAAAATTATCGTTACTGAGTTATATATTTTGTCTATTTAAATCCTCTTTTGTAAATTCAACAGTCTTATTATTGAAATAAAACCGATGTGCAAATTACCGCTAATTATTTTTTTTACTATCTGTTGCTTGAGTAGTAGCTTTGCCCAATCCACTACCAACTCTTCAAATAGTGAAATACATAACACTTTCTCCTATGCGTATATACGTGTAGAAGGAAAATTCTTATCGAAAAAACTAAAGGTGAAAGTGGACTTGGGTGACTCAGATGAACAGATCGCAGAAGGTGAAAAGCTTTCCGAAATATTAACCAATAAAAAGTCGTATGCCTCTATATTGAACCATATGTCTAAAATTGGCTATGAATTAGTAAATACATTCGATCTAACTGATAACTATAACGGTTCCGGCGGAACTTCTGGAATTATTTATATAATGAAAAAAGTTGAGGAGAATTGACGATCACTCTTGAAATGCATTTTAGCAAACTTATTATATTGCCGCAATTATAACTATCGCAGCTGGGCTATATATGTTGTTACTCGATGTGTGTAGGACTAGCCATCTTGGGATTGATATTTACTCAATATATTGACAAAAACTGCAGAATAATATATGAACATACAACTTAGTCTAAAATAGAGATTTGAACGCAAATGACATTCTGCAGTTATATCAATCTAATAAATGGAGTGCTGCCGATAAACCAGAACTACTGATAAAAGCACTCTTAAATTCGCATTCTTTGGTTACGGCCTGGGACGGTACAACATTAGTGGGCCTCGGCAATGCTATTTCCGATGGGTATCTCGTGGTTTATTACCCTCATCTACTAGTGCTCCCCTCCCATCAAGGCAAAGGAGTTGGGCGTTTGATTATGGATAAAATGCAAGAGATTTATAAAGAGTTTCATATGCAGATGCTTACTGCCGACGGTAAGGCTATTGAATTTTATAAAAAGAACGGCTTTGAACGAGCAGGTCAAACGGAGCCGATGTGGATCTATTCTGGTGGTGATCATTAAATCTAAGGAATGACCTCTTCCCAAAAAACTGGAGTATTTAAAAGTAGAAAATTCGGTGACGAATTACTAATTTTAAAAGGGAGGCAAACCATTAAACGACTTAAAGATGGAATTTACAGAATTATTTAAACTGATCTACGAAAATGACATTAATACATTAGAAAAAGCAAGATCAGAAGGTGTTGATTTCTGCAAAACCGATGGGTATGATCAGAACAATCTTCTAATAGCATATGCGGGTGCCGGATATGACAAAAGGTATCAACCGGAACATCTGGTAGATTTTCTTTTACACTGTGGCATAGACGTAAATCATAAGCGGAATAAACGTGGCGGTGAACTTGCAGCTCTGCACGTAGCCGTTTCTAAAATGAACTATCGAATTGTAAGCCACTTAATTGTTAGCGGTGCAGAAATTGATATCCGTGAAATAAATGGGAATACACCTTTATGGATAGCTGTTATGAATTACCGCGGTCAGGAGAATATGATCCAAATAATAAATCTTCTTGTGTCAAAAGGAGCTTCGCTGGATTTAATGAATTACCATGGCCGTTCTGTTAGGGATATTATAAATACTATCGGAGGAGGAATCGATGCTGGGCATAATAAAAAGGAATGGGATCTGAGACACCTACTAAAATAAATGAATCATGATATTTCAATCATAATACGATCCAAAATAGCAGCAAAAATCGGAAAGAACTCTTGACAATTCGTTCATGTAAAATACCTTTATCAAACCCGCCTTTGCTATCCTGGACATACCTTCAGTCTATCGTGCATATATACATGAGTTTTAAAGTTGAACACAATTTATGATAATCCACGAGGAACCATAAAAATAGCTTCACTACTGCATATAAATTTCAGATATATCATACCGAGTGGTTTCATCGATCACTGCTTTTAGATAGACTTTCTTTTCGCTAGCAAAAAATCCGGTGGGACTGATCACCACGTTGACCTCGCCTGCATGTACATCGAAATCTAAAGCGTTATCCCGTCCTTGTGGCAAATCTATAAAGTTCCCCTTATCTCCTACCCTGACCATTAATCTTCCGGAAATACCAGAGGTCGGAAAACAATAAAGTGATAACACGGTCTTCTTTTGGCTCAAGCTATTTCTTAAGTTTTCCTTCTCAATTTCAAATTCCTCCCTGGTAATTAGGTCAGAGTCGAGCAAACTCTTCAGTTTATATAATTCATCAGTAAAAGACTTGTCACCTGCTTTTAAAATTCCTTCAGTTTGCTTTTTCGCATTGGATAACAATTCTGTTTCAAATTTAACCTGATCGTCTGATTTAGACACCAGTGTGAATATGAGTCCAATAACCGGAGATAGGAATAATGAAAGGAAGAATGCTCCTGCAAAACCTATATTCCTATTGACGCCGATAGCACCTACTGCTAACGATAAGATAATCCATCCCAAAAATATATCCATTGTCAATGTTGTTTACAATAACCTTGAACAAAGATAAAGCAGGTTTAAGATGAAAATATACGGGAAACTGTAGTGGAGTGAAGATTAAAAACATGAAATTTAACCAAGATATATATTAAATAAAATACTATAATGAGAAGATTTCAAATTATATTTCTGAGCATTACAATACTTTTTGCTAGCTGTCTAAATTCAGAAACAACTGAGTCTGCTGAGTTGACAGACACAACTAATGATGAAACAAGTGTAGCGGCACCAATTAAACTAAGCGGATACACGGTATCACCGCCAGCCATTTCTACAACACCGACAAAAACCTTATATAGAGCCGACATCATACTAAAGGGTGACGATGGATTAAATGATGAAAACAATAAACAGCTCCTACTTCATCTTTATGATTCTATAAAGAATAGTGATGCAGGCCTGAATGCAGTCAGTCTATTTCTATTTCAAACGGAAGAGCACAGTAAAAGCGGAATGGGACAATGGGTGGCAAGGTTTTCAAAGGCTAAAAACGATGATGAACCTACTGTAGCCGCACAGCATTTTAAAATTCCTTCTCCGGAAAATGCAACATCTTATCACAAATCACTTACACTTGAAATTCGAAAAGAGATATTTAAGGAGATTATCCAGGCAGAAGATAAATCTATGCAACTGGCCGAAAAAAAATATCCATTGACGAGTTTTAGTAGTGCAGAGAAGAATGATACTTATTAGCATCAACTGGCAAAGAAGTTCAAAGCTGAGATTCAAAGAAAATATAGCGTAGACCAGAAAACACTTAAAGC
>JAQSXG010000016.1 GCA_029256785.1 Neobacillus sp. | reverse complement strand
ACTTGCCGATTAAACACCAAAATAGTCGCAAGGAATAACCCTATCCTCGGTTGCAATGCTTACAGTAAATGCACCTGTAACACAAGCTTCCCTGTAGTCTTATGTTCTGACTATCTACTTAAAATCTCCTTAAAATCTGTAACAATTCCCATGCTGCATTCATAGTATTAGGTACACCATTCTCATCATAAGTTCCAATAATCAATACCGTCATTGGCTACATTAATGGTTTTGCTCCAAACTACATTCTACTCATTATCTATCTCCACTTCTATATAATACAATCATTTACTTGATTCATCATCAAAGCTTATCACTCGCCCCATTACAGGAATTCTTTCGACTTGCTCTTTTTTATTTGACCAATATGTCTTTATTCTAAAGTCCTCTAAAGCATCATCAATATCATCAAACAGTGTTTGATATATACTTTCATGTTCAAGGCCTCCAGTCTTACTTTTCTTAGTTTCAAAAAGCATATCACTAACTTCTATCGTTTTCTTTGCACATACTACAAAATTTCCTTTTCCTTCTTTCCATAGATTAAAATGAAATGTTTCATTGCAAATATCAACTTTAATCTTACGCATTTTATCAAAGATATCATTATAAGCATTAAGCCTTATTCTTTTATTTGCAAACAAGAAATTCAAATTACCATACGCATTGTCCAATTCAAAAATGCTAATATGCGATAGTTCTATATAACTTTTTATTATTGATTCAAAATGTATTCTTGCTGCCTTTATCCTGCTTTCATATAATTCGTCAAGAATCTTTGTAATATCATCATCTTCTCTAAAATTCATTACTTCATTGGTTTCTATCCACTTGATATATGCATCCATAGCTTCATGCTTAATTGTAAGTCCCAGAGAAGCAGCTATTCGTTCACCATATTGTTTAACTTTTTTATTGTTACATTCTTCAGCAAAACAACTTAATAGCAATTCTTCTGGTTCAGCAATAACAATAGGTTTTGCTTTTCTTAATTCTGATAAGGTTATTCTCGCCTCTTTCCAGAAGCATTCCATCGCTTTTCTTCTTTCAGAAAAATATTCTGTCAAAGACATAATAAATCCTAGTAATGCACTTCCGAATGTTGCCAAGGCTATATCGTATCCCAAGCTTATCCCCCCACAATCAAATACTATTGCTAGCACTAACCCTAACAGCGTACAAAATGCCGTTATAATAGTCAGCCACTTTTTAGCGCTCATATAATTCCTCCATTCAAATCATTTTTACTGAACTACGCTATATCGAAACAAGTAAATGCCCATCTATTACTTTATGGTCGTCATTTTCTATTTTTTTCTGTACATGCTGTCCCAGAGAAAGGTACTCCTCCTTCTCATGGCACAAGACATACTCTTTTTCAAAATACATTGCATCAACCAATCCCTCGATATTACCCATCACTTTCTTGCAGGCAATGTGCTTATCTTCCAAAGAAAGAGGGCTGTTAAGACGAATATGATATAACAACCGATTTTCGAATTGTCTTTTCTTTATTATGCTTTCTATAGCTCCGACCCACACATTGAAATTGGCCGGAAATCTTTCATTTTCATAGTAGTAGAATGCTGAATATCTCTTTACTACATATGAAAACAACGGTAACAATCCCGAATTAATAAAGCAAGCTAATCCTCCATCTATTGAGCCTTCTATGAATTCTCTTTCAACATTTCTAATATATGCAGAAATTTCATCCAAATGAGGAACTATCATTGAATAAGAGTTCATAACGTCAAAGCGTTTTCCTGTCATGAAATCAGCATCCGAATTCAAATGATTTTTGTAACTAGTTAACCGTACTAAATGCTCATTTGTAGACTTTGTCTCAATAAATAGCTTTACTGAACGTACTTCTTCTGTAATAATATTCAGCTTCATCAGAGTCTGACGAAATCCTTCCATAGTTATTCCACATAACTGTCGCGAGACCGCATAATTTAACCAGGCTGTTTTTTGGAGCTCATCAATTTTCCCAATAGACAAATCAAGGCTGCTATTGATTTTTTGTAATTCCTTCATTGATTCCACATTATTATCATTCTGAGAAATGCCAGTAAATGCACTGCCATCTAATATCATTGGTCTGCCGAGTTCAATCATTTGACCATTTGAAGCCTTTGCTCCACCAGCGCCAAGATAAGCATCGCCGTTTAATATTTTTTCTGTTGTTTCCTTTGAAAATGTATAACAAAAACATTTTGTACCATCCACTACAGCAACACGCTCCTAACTTCTTCATATCTAACGCTTGTAGCTATTATAGCAAAATACAAATAGTGTTCATGGCCTATCTGTCTTTTCTTCTCATCTATCAGATCCTGCAATTCATCATTTTGCATGCCAGACGTCAAATACCATCTAATTCTATCGTCTGATGATGTACCGCAGAAAACTCTTCTTTTTAGTCGAAGTGCCTCTTCAATTACTGAACATTCCTTGACATCTTCTTCTCTTTGATAGTCCCATTCCTTCAATATCTGTCTCATCTGTACATGGATTTGAGAGAATTTATCAATCAAATAGGTTTGTCTTTCATTACGTTTGGCACAATAACGTTGGCTTGATAACAACCAGATATAATCCGCCAAAATCTCAAACATATCACAATAATTGATTTCGTAACTATCGCTTGATGCTACATCTATTTTTTGTAATCCTTTTAAGCATCGCCTATAAAGTATTTTAGCATCTTTATTCAGTTTATTGGTTCGTAATAAATCACTGTCTTTAAATGCCCACCATAATGCATCTATCAAATTTTTATTAAATCTAGGCCAACGTTTAATAGTATATCCAAAAGTCTGATTAAAATCGTCAAGAATACTCTGCTTCGTTATATATTGAGTCGGAGCTGCAGCAAAAACAGATTTTCTATTATTCAAAGATAATGCATAATGACAATACTCTTTAATATCTGCCATACAGTCCCCCCCTTTCCATCCTACATAAACAATCAATTCTGCCAGCCCATCATATACAGTGATATAAGCCGCTTTTCTTGTATGTGTTAGCCAAATACTCCTTATATTCATCGTGAAGCTTTATCATGGTTCTGATGGATTGATTACGATTTTAATAGTTTTTACATAGCTAAAACTTCTTGAAAAGCACGTCCGCAAAGCTCTCACCAATTCACCGTTCTTACTATAACATATATGAAGAGTATCCTTATTACGTTTAAATTCTGTATTAAAATTGACATTTACATTCTTAGCCTTATAGGATTTCTCATTTAAATATAATGTAATATCCTCTGATTCACCTCGTTTAAGAAAGCTTCCCATGATATGTCCAAATCCAACTTGATTGTCCATCGTCAGAGTGAGACCTTCCATGAGCAATGACCAGTCTACTTCTTTTTGTAAACATAGTTTTCAGTTGTCATAAAAGTTTCTCACCCTCTTTCTCATTCAAGTTCTCAATGAAATATACTCGTTCTTATATTCTTTCTTCATCTTCCGAAATGGATTAACCGTTGTTATTGTATCTGCGCCATCTACTTCCGCGTCCAATTACATAAGTTTGTTTACTCTCATATGTCGATTGTTTTTGCTTTCAATCATCCCTGCTCTATCCCAAGCGGACCTACCTGGTTCGTTATATATTTCATTGATGTCACCATTCTTTCTAAGATACATTACAATCAAAAATTAAGGCTCATGGTTTCTGACATTATTTACCTGGTAAGTTAGTAGGTAGCCATCACCTCACCAACGCTTCCTACCAGATGACCACCCAATATACAATGCCGTCCTGGGAAATCAGCACAAGTTCATGAAATATTTCAATCATCTTCTGCACCTGAAGCTTTATATTATTCATTTTTTCTTTTATATAAATAATCTTCTCCATAGCGCCTCCCTTTAATAATCTAAAAGCCAAGATATACTGGTTTTGTATCCCAAACACTACCATCTTTTCTTATCGAAGATGAGCTCCATTTATGATATGTAAAATCAATCGTGTGCATTATCTTAACAATAACAATCTTATTTTCAGGGATCGGTGCCTTAGTATCTATGATAATTTTTACAGAATCAATTGGTGACACGTACCTTGAATAGTTTTTAATTTCTCTTAATACAGAGATATTCGGCTTACTATGGGACAGCATATCATCGCTATATGCAGTAATATTCATTACCTTTCCTATTACCTCAATTACAGCCTCATCATACACTGACTTGATGGATTTCTCCAACATTTCATAGTTCTTATATCCAAATAAGTTCTCAATATAAGAACAAATAGCATACATACCTGCACCTACAAGGATCCGATTACCGGCACTATAAATTACACTTAAGTTCTTTTCATATATAGAACGAATGGCAAATTTTTTCTCCATTTCCATCAGTAAATGCTTATTGACTGTATCATAGTCTCTTCTAATATCTGAATCTGCTTCATTGGTTATAAGCTGATAGTTTTCAAGGAAAATACCATAGCAGTGTTGTAAGATAGCATAGCTAATTTGATCAACATCATCACCCTTGATTTCCTTATTGAGTAACTTTATAAAGAAATCAGTTCTGGTTCTCATTACATAATCAGTTTCAAAGATATCCTCTACCTTATCTACATTGTTGTATTTATTAAAGATATCCAACACAACCAGAATGATACCGATATAATGCTCCGGCTCAATAATCTCCACATACGCATCATTCATCATGCCTTTAACTTTATTTTTCACAAAACGCTCAAAACTTTTCTCTGCCAATGTAGCTTTCCGAGGCTTCGAAGCTATTTCACAATTTTTATCTCCGGCCACTGCTTTGTGATTCTCTCCAACTGAAACAGAGGGTATTAAGATACCTGGCTGCGCCTGTAGAAATCTTCTTACAAAAATATTCCTAATTCGAGAAACTGCATTATATTGTTTATAAGCAACTCTATATTCATCTGAAATATGAATGTCTACAATAAAATCTTCTGATTCTGCATCGTCGCTTTCCTGATCTCGCTTGATTTGGTTATAATAAGCAAGTTTCTTCTTATGCTCTTGAAGCTCCGGTAAACAAGTCAATTCTGCCTTTAAAAGATTGCAGCGGTCCTCAATAAACTTATCCCCATTAGAATCTATATCGAAATCATCAAGCAATTTTTTGTCAGATTGCTTTACTCGGTTACTTTCCAATGCTGCAACACTATAGGTCCAGCATCTTAGAGTTTCATTCTTGTCACCATATTGTAGAATTATTTCAAAAATATCAGCCAGAGTTGCCCTGTATTCGTCAGGAATAAAAACAATAACTTCTTGGTTTGCAATCATGTGCTCAAGTTCCTGTTTCCGCAGAAAGACCTTTAAATTTTTCTCAATCGATGAATATCCAATATGAAGTTTCAAACCTTCCTTCTCTTCACCATACTTAAAGAAGTAGTTAACCGACTCCTGCTTTTCGAATGTCATTATATTGCTTACAAGTTTTTTCCCAGACTGTAATTTCATATTATCAAAGAAATAGTCATAATCTTGTAATTTTCCTATTTCTAGGTAATCACACTCTATGTTTCCACCATCAGCAAATGACTTTACAAGAGCTGCTTGTGTACAATTCGCACTTCCATACAAAATATATGCCTTTTCCAGCGTTTTGAATAAAAAGACCTTTCCATGATAAAAGTTATTACTACTGCCAGAAGAGTTATCCTTGAATCCATCATACGAGTCAATATGAGATGCTATTTTACACTTCTCGTTGAATGCAACAGGAAATGTACTCTTTTCATTTTGTATATAAAGATGTATATCAGCACCTTGGAAAAAAGTCTTCAATACACTTAATGCTGCAAGTTCATTATCATAATATGGAACAGCAATGCTTATACTTTCTATATCTCCAACTATCTTGTCCTGAAGCTGTGATAGAATAGATTGACTTACATTGTGAAGCAAATAAATCTCACCATTTTCTTCAGCCCTATGGTAGTACAATAGTTCCTTAGTTTCCAGAATAATATCATTATCCAATTGATACGAGTTACCATTGATCTCTAAAAAGAGATTAATGGCAGCATTTATAACATCCAAGTATTCCGAATGGTCTGGTGTATATTCTATGAAATTAAAAATCTCATTGTTTATAGCATATCCCGATGTTTTAATATTTGCGCTGCCTACAAACAGCTTAGCCTTTGCCTCACCCAAGAGCAAAATAACCTTTGGGTGAAAAGATCCTGGCATCTCCACAGGATTTACCATATATTTACGTCCAATATGACTTGTATCAACTTCTTGCAAAGCTTTCGTCAGTTCCTTTGAGTCAACAAAAAGTGACACCTTTCTAACATTATTAGCATACAGGCGGTTCAATATTGCTCTTTCAAAAAAGTTAATTTCAAAATTAAAAGTCGTCATCAGTGCAATATCATAACCAGATGATTTTGCAAGTTCATCCAATATGCTATATTTTTTCTCTTCCTGCACCATCGCAATACCTCCTATAGCATATCCAAATCTTTCATAACTTGCATAAGCTGAATCATTCGTATTCCCTGAAAATCCATATCAAAATCGTGTTTTTTTATATAGAGTCCATCAATGACTTCATAATAAAAACCATCTCTGTTCTGGAGCATCTTCTCAAATGCTGTAATATAATGCTGTTCCACCAACCACTGCTGCATCACAAATAATATAAATTCTTTGATGCTTCTATCCCTATATGCCTCTACAGTTTCAAAAAGCTCTGCCATTGAAATTGTCTGACTATCAACTCCATAAGTAAAGAAGGCTTTTTCATTCCCTAAATCATTCCGATCTGCAAATCGATTATAAACCGATAAAATGATTTTTATTCCATTCTCAATATTTGAAGCCTCGTTTCTTCCTCTGGTAGCATCGCTAATCATGCTCTCACGCTTTTTGAAATCATAATTGCACTCAAAAATAATGTCCGATACTTTTAGATTTATATCCCATGTAAATTCAGACGCAGCAAGCACTTCCTCAAACCATGTTTTAATCGACACAGGACTAATAAGTTGTTCGAGCATAAATTTCCAGATCAACTCAAGACCACTGGTAAAATATTGTCTTCCTATAACAATCTCCCATTCATTAACAATGGTAACTAACTCCGGATTTAAAACGACAGCTTTACCTGCTGGCGTAGTGTGATCATAAAAAATCACCCTGCAGTCATCTCGGTTTAGTGAAGTAATATTGTAAATATCATATAGGTATTTGATGTAAACCGCACAATCCGCCAGCTTTCTATTTCTCTTTGTTTCAAAAAGTCCATACCGAAGTAAGGCTTTGCTCTCATCAAAGCCCTTAAGACCAATATTAATTATCTTCCCATATTCTAAAAGAACATCCTTCGGAACCTCTGAATCATTCCTGCGGTACTTTTTATAATATTCTGTATTTTTAATTACATTTTCGAAGGCAATCGCCATTTGCTCTCCTTGTTTCGTTATTTTAGGAAACACGTAATTCTTATCTGACTCCGGGTCATAATCTACGACAAATAACATCGAAAGGCATCCGGCATTGTAATACTGCATACCTCCAAATCTCGTCTTAAAATATGCTGGATTATATGGGTACGGTCCTACTGGATTGTTTTTAATATCCAGCTCTGTCTGCTGTTTTCCAACAAGATTAGTCTGATCCGAATTTGGTGTCAGCAGCGTAGCAAGCACAAAGAAATAATCCTGTCGCTTCAGGTAGGTATCAAATGCGCTATAAGATCTTTCCTCAATTCCTGAATACCTATAAAAATCGTAATAGGTCCATACCATGAAAGGCCAGTAAAATGCTCTTGGTGTAACTGTATTAACAACCGGACAGATCTCCGCTGAAATAGATGTGGCGACACCCTCGATTCCAAGGCTGTCTCTGGTAGTAAATGATTTCGATATATTGTTTAGCTTCGGTCCTTTTGGCATGTTACTCACCTCCTTCTCTCTTCATCTTATAATCCGTTATACATGAAATTTTAATACATATCCAATCTTATTAACACCGATAACGCCGCTACGAAGCAGCGTAATACCTATAGTCTCATAATCTACCCTATCAATATTTGGTGAAACATCAAATCTTTTCAATCTGTTCTCGATACATTTGCTCTTGGAATAGAAATCGTATCAACGCCCATCTCCATAAGCATCTCATCAGGTAACTCATGATTCTGTTCAACTAGTCCATAACTTGTAAATCCTGTATCAGCACAAAATGAGATAAGCTGTTTCATTCCAATTTTATACACTGCTGCAAATGCACAGCCAATTAAAGTTACCAATCAGATATCCTACCACCGGAAGTTCTTATCCTACTGCAATATCTGGAAATACAGTTGCAAAATCATTTATACCAATAGCTCATGTACCGATCATGCTATATCTTTAAGATGTATCTCTTCTGTCATATCTCAAGCTATTAATACCCAAATATCTCAATATAATTGTCGCTACTACGTACTGCACGATAGATGATACCATCCCTAGTTTCATTAGTTTCCATTTTCCTGCACATTTAGCTGTAGTTAAATAGTACATGACGTTTCCCCCATAATTCTACAGCATCTTACTTTTTCATTATATTCCCAATTACAAACACTTTCAAGTTCAATCTTACTATAAAACGCACCTACGAAGAATCGAGACTGTCATACTGCTACAAGCACTATAAAACAGACGACTTTCAAAGGTGCGCTTCAATGTAAACCATATAAAATGGGGTGTTAAACATATTCTTTAATTTTACCCTAAACACATAAAACACTGTTTATAGCACAGATACATATCAACCAATGAACCGCTGCAACCTGCGTAAAATCAAGCTTTCTTTGAAAGCAGACAGATAGTCTCCACATGGTCTGTTCGATGGAACATATCAACCATTTATGCCCTCTTTGTTTATCTGTTTTCTTTGATATAATCCGACTAAAATGTCTTTAGTGTAATGCGTATCTTTATATTTTTCGTTGGCAAGTATGTTTAGCTAACACACCATGTATCTCCATCTGCTGGAGCAGTTATTCCGCTTTTTGTTAGCATTTCTTTGTTAAGGGCATTCATCTGCGCCTTGACTTGGTAATACACGACCGGCGGTATGGTTATGAACCAGCATCATAGCTGCAGCATTTGATAGGATTGCACTTTTCAAAATCTCTCTTGGGTGTGCCATCGCCTGATCAAGCGCACCAATGCTGACTATATGTAAATTGATTGACTTTAAGTCCGGTCTAAGACTTACAATTGCAAATACTTCCATATCATAATCCTAAAATGTATCCGCAAGCAGCTTTACAACTGCCTGAGGACTATCCATTAAGAAATCCCTGTATAGAGGTGGTTCACTTACCAATCGAATTGCTGCCTGTTCCAAGCGAAATGGTCCCCTTCTCTCCATCTGTGCCTCCAATCGGTACTGTCATTCGAAATTCCTGTCCCTTTAATTCCTTCAGCTTCTGCAGAAGCGATTTACCGGTTGGTTTTTCAGCTTGTTTCTGTTGGCTATTTTTCAATTTCTGCAATCCCTCTGCGTATTGTCTGTATCTTGTTTTCCTTGCCATTTCATTTCCTCCAATCAAATAGAGCAGCCCTTCGACCGCCCTGTAACACCTTTAGGGTAAAAAATGCACACCCCACGGTTTATCAATAACCGCACAGTGTGTATTTTTTATGTTGGTGTATTTTTTGATATTATTGGAAATTTGTTAATTGTTAAGTACATAATAACTAATAGAGGAATGAGAGAATGAATCCATCATATTACTTATAAAGATTAAAATGATGAGAGTGCTTAAAAGGACTTACTGATCATTCTTCCATTCTTATCTCGAAATGTTCCCGTAAACTAGGTGGGCTTTTGAAGTTAGATAATACTAATACACGATATTATGACTTTCGATGAAGAGGGTCTTTTTAGGGAGTCGCGGCAAAGAAAATTATAACCCCTTGCACAAACTAGTTTTATGATGCTTAATTTAGCATCCTCAACAACATATTTCTTTCGTTTGCGGCAGATAGCAATGAGTTTGACAAAGAGAATATATTTTCGTTGCTTCCTCTGGAAATCGCGTTCTCAAGCTCATTTATGTCTTGAAGCATGCGATTTTCCAGCTGTGCCAAGTTTGGGTGTGATTTAACGGGGCTTGAATATACTGCGTCATACACTCTCTCGACTTTCTTTTTTGTTTCCTTATCGCTAACACTTTCTAACAGACCTTTCAATTTTATGGATGCAGCCTTAACATAAGCAATCTGATAATGCCTTTCTTCTTCAACATTGGCCGTGTGTTCATTGGCAATCATATGAGAAATTAACATAAATCCGTATAGTCCGGCAATGATAAGTTGCACCAGTAATGCGCTACTATAGCTCTCAGGGGCATTTAGTATAAACATGATACCCGTAACGAATTCTACAAGGAAATAAATCGACGATATTGAGTAGAGAGAGAACCCAAACACAGCCACGCTTTTTCCTTTGCGAAGCAACAACGGTATGAGAATCAGCATAAAATACGCGAAATGAATGAAGCCATATGACATCCACACGGATACACTGTGTTCAATGCCGCTTAACACATAGAAAAGAGCATTGAAGATTATTAAGAAAATTACGTCGAGAATAATCCATAAAACATTAGTATTTTTCACGTAGCACCCTCCTTACATCCGGCTCATTATTTCTGTTTTTTTTGCGTCATATTCAGCCTGTTCAATAAGTCCAAGATCAAGCATCTCTTTAAGTTTTTTAAGCGTAGCAACAGGGTCGTCACCACTACTACTAGTTGCTCCTGAAGATGGACTGCTATTCTCATGCTTTTGCGTGAACCTGCCTGATGGTTGAGGAACGACTGGCTGAGCAGACGTCTGAGGTTGAATAGGTGTAAACATCTGCTGAGCCATACCTGCGAATACATTGCCTGCTGCCATTCCCATACCAATTCCTGCCCCTGCGGAAGCTACACCACCGGAACCCGGATTTTCGGCAAGTGTACCGAGAATATTTGCCGCCTGTTGTCTACCCCAATAGTTACCAAGTACGTCCATAATACCTTTATCAGCTTGCGCATTCCGCAATTTGGCGATAGCGTCCATTCCAATCTCATCATAACGACGGCGCAGTTGGTCGTCGTCAATGTCGATCGCCGCAATAGAGAATTTAATAATCTTCAAACCGTAGTCGTAAAAGGCTTCACCGAGGAAAGGTTCGACTGCTTCTGCGAACTCTTCAATTCGAGCCTCGATTCCGAGTAGTTCAGCCTGCGTCTCGTTCAAGGCGCGCGTGATACTCGCTTTTATTTTACCTTGAAACTCGTTGGCAAAGTAGTTGTCCAAAAGTTCCTGTTGTCCCTCATAAGGTATGTTGTTTCCTAAGAGTTTTATCAGGAATTTCTGAGGATTGTCAATCTGAATTTTATATGCACCACGCGCGCGCAGTTTCGTAGCTATGCCGAGTAGCTTATCGCGCACCTGTATATGAGAACTCGTTCCCCATAAAATCTCCATGCTGTGCGCTATGCGGACGAAGTACACAACACAGTTAAATGTACTGATACCGCCTGTAAAGGCGTTACGCAGACGGCTGATAAACGGATAGTTCTCAGTCGACAGCTTAAATGTTCCGTTATCAAAAGTCTGCTCAATAATACCTCCCTTGATAAAGATGGCTTCTTCGCCGGGCATGACGATGAGTGTTGAATTAGTGTTAAAATCCTCCTCTGGCTGACGCCAGATAAGGAGTTGTCCGGGGCCAGAGTTCTTGATAATATCTGCCCAGTGCTTCTTGCCTCCAGTAAATGCTGATTCGTTTGGATTTTTTCCAAATAGTTCCATAATAAGCGACCTCCTCATTCAGTATTTAGTTGCGTTTTCCGTCTCGAAAAGCCTGTAAATGCGCCTTAAAACTTATAGCAGAGCCAACCGCTAGTTTTTCGCCTTTTGAATCTATTATGACAGCCCCGCCGTCGCGCGTTGGTTTCCAGAAGTAGGTGGCCTCAATTTCGGGAATTGCTTTTGAATTATTTTTTACTTCCTCAGAAGAGATTCTAAGCACCTCCGCGGCAATATCAATTATTTTATCGTTCATTTATTTTTTCTCCTTTCTCACGCTTATGTCCCAGTTAGTAACATCACCGTAATCAGGTGGCCAATCTTGAATTTCTCCTGTTTGCCCGTCAATCGCCACAACCTTTTCTCCGTCATAGTAAGCGTTGAACCAGTGACCGGGACCATCGGCACGGTCAATACCTACTATTCCGTGTGCCCCTACCCCCTGAGAAATTAAGTAATCTTGAATTTCATCAGGACTCATTGGGACCTGTTCCATACCTGTGACTTCGTTCATTTCTTTGGGGGTGCCAATATTTTCAGCAGTCGCTGCAAGATCTGTATTGCCATCTAATCGTTGTTCAACCGCAAATGCACAGGAACCACAGTTATTATCATACGCCGATGTTAAGTCAAACGGATCATAATTCGGGTTAATATCTCCCAACCATTTCTGAATGTTTTCGACCTTGGCTATATCCGCGTTGCCATTATCACTCTCTAATCCAGAATTATTAAGCGCATCTTGTTCGAGAGCGTTGTAAGCGTTTTGAATGTCAGTAGGGTTGATGCCGGGTGTTTCACCACCTAAGTCGCCGTCATTCAATTCCTGCGGTTCATCGCTCACTTCATTCTGTTCATCGGACACTCCATCCAAAGAGTCTAAATCTTCGGGTGGTTCCACTTCTTTCTGTTTATTATCCATTTCCTCCCACTCATCTAATGTTAGGCCTTGCGTAGGGTCGACTTCATTCTTTTCATCGGTCACTCCATCCAAGGAGTCTAAATCTTCGGGCGGTTCCAATTCATTCTGCTTATTATCCATTTCTTCCCATTCATCTAATGTTAGACCTTGCGTAGGGTCAACTTCTTTCTGTTTATCGATCACCCCATCCAAGGAGTTTATATCTTCAATCGGTTCCACTTCATTCTGTTCATCGGACACCCCATCCAAGGAGTTTATATCTTCAATCGGTTCCACTTCATTCTGTTCATCGGACACCCCATCCAAGGAGTTTAAATCTTCGGTCAGTTCCACTTCATTCTGTTCATCGATCACTCCATCCAAGGGGTTTAAATCTTCGGGCGGTTCCAATTCATTCTGCTTATTATCCAGTTCTTCCCATTCGTCTAATGTTAGACCTTGCGTAGGGACAACTTCATTCTGTTCATCAATTACCCCATCCAAGGAGTCTAAATCTTCGGGCGGTTCCAATTCATTCTGCTTATTATCCAGTTCTTCCCATTCATCTAATGTTAGACCTTGCGTAGGGTCAACTTCTTTCTGTTCATCGGACACCCCATCCAAAGAGTTTAAATCTTCGGGCGGTTCAACTTCATTCTGTTCATCGAACACTCCATCCAAGGAGTCTAAATCTTCGGTTGTTTTAACTTCATCCTGTTCATCGAACACTCCATCCAAGGAGTCTAAACCTTCGCTCACTATATTTCACCTCAAATTCTTGACAAAGTTTTCTGAACAGTCGCGTCAGATATTTTTATTTTTGTTCCATACCTAATTCGCCGTATTAAATGAAGTTCCACACATGCTAATAAAAATCTGTCAAACGGTTCATCATTTAATTCTTGTTTTATCAGCAGTTCCATTTGTCGAAATACACCTTTAACGATCCCAAAATCTGCACTATCTGGCTTAAAATTTATCACAAAGATACGTCTTGCGATTTCACGCGATAAGATTCGCTTTCCATAATCACACCCATTATTACAATATTGACAGTATGCGCATTCAGGATATGGACGTAGTTTATCTTTCCTCTCATTCCAATAAGTAGAAAGCGATTTAATACCTGCGTCCGAAAGTGTAATATTAATGTTGTTTGCTAAACGATAATCTTCAGTCTTGATTTCCTCTGGCTCATCTAGTTTCCCAAAGAATACGAACGCCTCGCCGGGTTTCAATTTCGCAAGGCGTTGTATTTGGGTTTGGTTCATATTCGTGCTATCCGCGAGTATCTGTTTATCAGTTGCCTCAACCAAGCGAAAAGCCAGTTTAATATCAGTCAGCGCCACTACGTCCGTCGTCACTTTACGCGGTGATTGGTCTGCAATAACAATACCTACCCCATATGATCGAATTTCTGCAAGCATACGTTTTACCAATCCCTGTGCGATGGCGCTGGGATTCGCTTCACCTTGCCCTGCATTCGTATTCGCATCGAGCAACACATGGGCTTCTTCCAAAAGGATTACGTTGCGAAGACTGCCTTCACCGATGTAATTACTGTTTACATATGCTAAAATAGAGAGTAGCAACAGAGATATAATCAATGCCTTTTGGTCGCTGTTCTCAATTGCTGCAAGCTCAATAACTGTCGGCTTTGTTAGCAAATCTTCAATAGGAATGGAAAAATAATTGTCAAACAATTTTACAAGGCTTTGCAGACGGACTAACCCAGCGCGCCCGATGTTCTTTGCGTCGCCAGTATAGCCGATTGCCTCAAAAGTTTCCTCAAAGCATTTAATAAAGTCGGTAATGTTGAATATCCGGCCTTTATCATCGCTCGTATATGTGTCAAGCCAACGGTAATCGGAATAGCAGTTGTTTACCGCTTCCTCAAAAATCTTATCCAACGGTGTAGACATAGATACCGCTGCCGCGAAAGCTGTTTTCAAAGTTGATTTATATGTTTCTAACTTCACGTTCTTCGGGGGTAAAAATGGATTGAAAATAAACGGAGAAATGAAATTCTTACCTGGAGTAAACACTTGCAACTCAGGTATACTTTGCACTAAAGCACGATACTCGTTTTTAGCGGGTTCGATAACCAAGAACGGGATTTGATGGTCTTTCCACAAGCGATCAAGTAGACTAACCGAAAATGTGGTCTTACCGGAGCCGGGTGTTCCAACGATTAGCATATGCTTGGTGAGATCTTTTAAGGAAATTCCGATGGTATCACCGTGTGACGAGGATTTCAATGTCCCGACCATAATGTCTCCGCCACCGACAACATTGTCCTCATACGTCCGACTTACTTTTCCCGATTCGTTTACCATAAGTCCCGCGAACACGGTATCGCTCCCGATAGGAAGCCGGAAAAACTCAGATGCTTCCTCTGCTGTTATGATATAAGGCAGACTATAAAATGCGTTTAGGTTTTGCCCTATATTCCAGACAGACGGATTCCTGTCCGTACCGAGGATTACCTCATGCACCGCCCACGGAAGCGGATAAAAGTTATCTTCCTTCCGCACATCATCAGCGGAGAGGGAAATAATGCGAAGTTCACTGGTGTTGTTTAGTTGGGCAAGTATCCTTGTCGCAATGGAATTTGTTTCGCTCGGCGTTCCATAGACAAGCACGTTAAAAGCGTATTGCGCCGTGTTTTTATTGTAGGAGTAGTATTTATATGTTGCTGCGTGTTTTTCAGCCAACGCAAAACTTACGTTACCGATCCCTTGATCCATAACGCCTTTTGATAGAGTATCAAGCATTTGCGCGTTACTGTCAACGGTCGACGCTTCCTCTGACGAATATATAACGGGTATCAACTGAAAAGAAACCGCGCAGCCGGGGCAATCAATAAGCGAACTCACTACGCGGCTGAGATCATTTTCCGTGACGGGTATTTTATCGAACGCAAAACAAAACGGCATAAGCTGATTATGCAAGACCTCCAGTCGTTCGCTTTTGACCACAGCTTTTACTGATTGAGCGTTTATGTTTCGGACACGGGAAGTAAGTTCATCTATATTTACGTCCCGGTAGTCGTATTTCCCAAAGTCAAGGGTCGCTTTACAAATCCGCATAAGCGACATTATTGTATTCTCAATATCCACGTCGTTGCTTCCAATGGCGCGAATAATAATATGCAAAGTTATGGAAGCGTTGTAAGGCTGGTTTTTTACTCCCTGCGTTGACCACAAAAGTTCTAAAGAAATATCTTTGCAGCCATTAGCGGTGTTTTTATAATTCTGAAAAACCTCTGAAAGCAGGCGCGACATGTCCTGCTTGTATTCGCTGTCTATGTTGGCGGCAGCGGCGTATCGTTTTTGTAGAATCGACAAGTGAGGCACGGTTATAATTTCAATCGCACCTAAACCTATGCGCTCACCATTGGTGAGTTCGGCTGACGAAAAAACTTTCTCTTTATTATGCATACTTCATCAACCCTCAATTCTGATTCGAGCATTAAGTTCACGTGTAAAGTTTTTGTAAGAACTGTCATTTTCCATTGTTGCAATGTGTGAAAGAACTACTTTCTTTGCCTCGTTACTTTCGCTCTTGGCAAGTTGATATGCGCGCATGAATATATTCAGCACATCAATTGCATGGTTGGGCAGTCGCTTTCCTGTTAAAAATCCACCCTCAAGTTCGCACCACCGAACTCTTATTTGTCTGATTTTAGCCATTGCAAGATATGAGCGCCAATCATCTGGGCATAGGTCAATCACCAACGTGGCAATTTCCGACTCATCACATCCAATCACGCCTAATACAAGGTCAAAAATTTCGTGGCGTTTTTTGCGTGGAGCAGCAATATATGCTTTTATAAGAGCCTTGCCCAAGATGCAATCAGGTAGATATCCAACCATGTCAGAAAAAGTCGCTAACTCTTGGCTTTCATCTGTTGCAGCGTTATATGCGTTCCTGTATGCAGGCACGCAGGACAAATACCCTGCCCCGTCACCGCCCGTTGAGGCATATCCGAGCCAGGCTTCCCAGTTTTTAGGTTCGATAGTTAGCGCTTGTCTGAACTTCGCATTGGCCTTTTCATCATCGCCAAGTTCAAGCAATTTATTGCCATCAGCCAGCAATTCATCGACATCTTTGCCTTCGTGTCCATATACGTGTTTTGTAATGTTTTGTGTGATTTCGTTGATTATAGTATCACTTTTAATAAGAATTTTTGCCTTGCAGTATTTGCAAAAGCCAAATTCGTGCGCATCGTCAAGCTCCACGCTTCCGCCACATTGCTCACAAATCAAACTGATTTTTGCCATAATCAGTACCTCCACTTACTCAATAATCAAGCGAGCCGAAGTGTTGTCGAGGAACGCTCCGACTCGCTTGCATAAATTTTCTTATTCCTCGCTCTTTGTTTCTTTCTTATTGCGTTTGTAACCGCTGTTAATCTCTTTGAGCCCAAGTTTAGCAAATGCAGCCTCTGAAGCTGCGGTTGCCGCCTCGAACACAGCGTTTCTTTTCTGTTGCTTAAATACATTATCCGTCATTGCAGAGAGCGCTGCGAAAAGAGCTGACTTCTCTTGCACCATAAGATACACTTCAACATAAAGATATGTACCAACGGTGTTGTTCGAAATTGCGATTTGAGCATCACTGTCGACTTCAATGACAACACACTGTTCTTTGCTTCCGAATAAAGCTCCCGCTAACCCCCTACCTGCTTTTACTTGTTGGATTGTTGCTTTTAAAGGGTATTGCTTTGTTTGCAATTCAGAAAGTATTGTTTGCTCAAGCTGATCCCTCATGCCACCTGCTCCTTCAAAGATGTAGCTGTAACTTAACCCCGTAAATACTGATTTTGCCATGATTTAGACCTCCTTAAAGATTAATAGTCTCTCGGCATTTGCCAAGGCAGTCGGGACAAGTGTTTCCTTGAACCAACTTTATAGTATTTCCATACTAGCGTTAATTTTACCATATATTTTCTATATTTACAAGTATATGTAAAATTTTACCCGTCTTTTCCATTTGGCTTCATGCTTAGCCCACCATTATTTCACCATTATTTCAATCCCACCTCTAAAGATAAAGACCACTTTCATCCATTCAGTGTATGTGCCACAACTCCAAGTCTCTTAAAGTTGTTCAGGATATCTGTCTCAATATGGATCAGCCTTGGTTTTGCTGTTTTCATATTCTCGGAATGAATACCGAAAGTCAGAAGCTTTGTCTTTGTTAGACCGTTATTACCTGCCTACATCTGTCTGAACAACATTGAGGTATATTCATCTCTGCCTCCATTGAAAAGATCCGTCTTATGTCTAATGGCTATGTTATTTCCAAGGCTTTCCACATCTGTGGTCAGATTAAAAAAGAAATTTCAAAGTGAACCGAGCTGTCATAGAAATTCCGGAATGCACACCATTCTTCAAATATTTCTGTTTTATCCTCTTATTGAGCTAACTGGTAATTGATATCCTGAAAGGCGATGGTCTTAGTATAATATTACTCCCCACCCTGCAGATTCCATCCAGAAACATTCTGTCAGAGGGAATACTCTGTTGTGCTGTTCTAGGAACACCATCATCCTGTTTTGCTTTATTAATAATCTCTCTTACCTTTTTTTGTTCTGCTTTTGTCAGATGCTCCGGTATGGTTAGTTTTCTTTCCTCCTTGCGAAACGTCTTCTTTATATATTCGAACAATTGCGTCTACCTCCTCTTCTAGTTTTGCCTGACGAATCAAGGCTACGTAATAATTATTTGTCTGATATGGGCGAATCTTTTGTCTGACGAAATTCGCCTGAATAAAGTGATTCAAAAAAACTTCCAATGGCTGACCGATTCTTTCATACATTTCTAGAAAAAACAGGGGCATCATGATAACCATCATTCCCATGGCTGCCATACTGGTGCTTCCTACTTTTTTAGCAAAAAGAAAGACGGTACTCCAATGAGTGCCGCCACTGAAAAACAGACCAGCTGTCCTTTTGTCAAATTAAATATCATCTTTGATTTTACCTTGGTCAGATTCCTCGGTACCGCAATATAAGATGCCATTTCTTCCTTTCTCAATACTCACTTTTTGTGTATTGTTATATTAGTGTGCATTAGCACCGATTTTGCAATAGAACCGGTTTTGAATAAGGTATTTCCATTATTTAGAACACTCTCCTCCAGCTCTCTCATTTTGTCATCATCGAGAACCCTGAATGGATGATTTTCAAAAGCATAGATGATATCCACCTCTATCTCTATGATTGGCTCTCCTTCCGGAACCTTTAGCAGCTCATCTACACTCAATAATTTTATTTTTTTCCCTGTCTACTTTTCATGATCCATAATCTCCTTTGTCAGCGATTCATATGCAATTGCTACTTTGGCATTTTTTGCAATGCTCACAGATACTGATTCCTTCGCAAATAGAGCACCCTTTTCATTGTCTCAATCACCTTTTTAACACAATATTTGATACATGAAATAACGATCTGACTACAAATTGAACACATTTTCTGAAATAAAAAAGACACCTCGCTCTGGTATTTCTACCAGTAACGAAGTGTCTATCACTTCAATCTTAAGCTATTCCTCAAGATTTTCTTTATTTTTTAGGTTTTT
>JAQSXG010000476.1 GCA_029256785.1 Neobacillus sp. | reverse complement strand
GCAACTTTTGAAGGAGTAGGTGATGAAAATGGCAAGCCTAATGAGCAATTAATTAAAAAGTACGAAGCATTAGCTAAAGGAGGTGTTGGTGGAATTATTACTGGCTTTATTGGAGTGGGTCAGCAAGGAAAGGCTTCAGATAATATGGTTATGATTAATAAAGCTGAAAATATTGAGACCTTAAAAAAATTAATGAAGAGAATGCATGAAATGGGAACTCCAATTATTGCACAACTTAATCATTGTGGCGGTCAGTCAAAAGAAGAAAGTGCCCATATGCCGATTGTTGCACCTTCTAAAATATCTGACTATAAAGCAAGAGAAATGACTAAAACTGAAATTTTAGAAGTAATAGAAATGTTTGTTCAAGGAATAAAAAATGCAAAAGAAGCAGGTTTTGATGGTGTACAAATTCATTTGGCACATGGATACTTACTTTCAGAATTTGTATCGCCAAGAATGAACAGGAGAAAAGATGAATGGGGAGGAAGTACAGAAAATAGATTCAGAATTATTAAGATGATATTTGAAAAAGCTAGGAAGGAAGTTGGGGATTATCCAATGATTGCAAAATTAAATGGATATGAAACATTAAAAAATGGCATGACAGTTGAAGAGTCTGTAAAAATTGCTAAACTATTAGAGCAAGTGGGATGTGAGGGGATTGAAGTTTCAAATGGAACATTAAAAGCTGGGCTGGCAACAATGCGTGGGCAGGTGCCATGGAAAATGATAGTAGCTCAAAATAAAAAGTTAAATAAAATGCCAGAATTCATGAAAAATTTTGTTGGTATAGTTGCAAAGAAAACAGTACCACAACCTAAACCGAAAAATTTATATAATTTGGAAGCAGCGATGTCAATCAAGAAAGCTGTAAATATTCCAGTTATTCTAGTAGGAGGAATAACGAAATTAGAAGAAATAGAAGACTTAATTAATAATGATAAATTTGATGCGATTTCCATGTCAAGACCATTTATAATTGAATCGGATTTAGTAAATAAATTCAAAGCAGGAAAACAAACACAGTCAAAATGTATACAATGCAATTTCTGTATAGTCGCCGTGGAAAAGGGACCGCTTAAATGCTATTACGGGAATGTTCCAGGAAGCAATTCTTAGCATTTACCAGATAATTGGTTTTTTATTTCGTATCATATATGAATACAAAAGTTAGCAAGGAGTGAATAAAAATGAGTTTAATAAATGTAAATGAAGAAAAATGTATAAAATGTGGAATGTGTGTGGAGGAATGTCCAACGGGAGTACTAAAACTAGAATCTACTGGTCCAAAAGAAGTCAATCCTAATGGATGCTTAGAATGTGGTCATTGTGTAGCTATATGCCCAAAAGAAGCTATAGATAATAAGAAATCACTATTAGCTATGCAAAGTGAGATAGGAGAAGTCAAAAAACTAAATCCAGAAGAAGTAAAGAATTTTATTCGAGCACGACGATCTATTCGTTCTTATAAGAATACACCAGTTGAAAGAGAAAAGTTAATGCAACTTGTTGATGTTGCTCATTTAGCTCCAACTGCCAGTAATTCGCAAGGTATATCTTATCTAATAATAGATGATAAAAAAGCAATTCAGTTAGCAGTTGAGGAATGTATTAACTGGTTTGAGAATGATCCAACTTGGAGTAAGATGCTAGCTGGCATGATTAAGGGGTATAGAGAAAATAAAGTTGATACTATTTTAAGAGATGCACCTAGTATAATTTTAACTTTGGCTGATGATGATTTTTATAATGGTAGAGAAAATTCTATTATTTCATTATCTTATCTTGAATTATATGCTCCATCTCTTGACCTTGGATCATGTTGGGCAGGAGTATTTGAGATTTGTGCTCGCAGTGATAATTCACCAATGTACAAGATTTTTAATATTCCAGAAAAAAAGAAAATAACAGGAGCTGTAATGGTAGGATATCCTAAGTATAGTTATAAAAGATTTACAGACAGACAACCATTATCTGCTTCCTTTTATGAAAATTAAATGATGGAATAGATCGAAGCAACATAGGGAAAATTTGTACTAGTGATTTTTATTATACGAGGAGGTATATTATGAAAGCAGCACAGATTAGAAAATATTCAAAAAGTATTGCAGCAGAAGTAAATGATATTCCAATTCCAGAAATTGGTGACAATGAAGTTTTAGTTAAGGTTAAAGTTGCGGCAGTCAATCCGTTAGAAATGCTTATTATTACCGGTAGCGTAAAATTGATTCAGGATTATAAATTCCCATTGACGCTTGGTAACGAACTGACAGGTGTGATTGAAAAAATTGGTAAAAAAGTACAGGGATTTAAAGTAGGAGATGCCATATATTCACGGCTGCCCTTAACAAAAATCGGAGCTTTCGCCGAATATGCGGCAATTGATGCAGGTGCTATCGGGCATTTACCGGCTAATCTTGATTTTGTGACCGGGGCGGCTGCACCATTAACTGGATTGACTGCTTATCAGGGGTTACATGAAGAACTGGAAGCGAAAGCCGGTGAAACCGTGTTTATCCCTGGCGGTTCCGGATCATTTGGACAAATGGCCATTCCTATTGCCAAGGCAATGGGGCTTAAAGTGATTGTCAGCGGAAATCCCCAGGCACGTGAGAGGACAATTGAGATAGGCGCAGACCAATACCTCGATTATACAACTGAAAATTATTGGGAATTGCTTAGCAACATAGATTATGTTATTGATACCTTGGGACCAGATGAATTCGATCATGAACTTTCGATTATTAAACCGGGCGGCAGGCTTCTTTCTTTGCGGACCGGTCCTAACAAACGTTTTGCAGAAGATCATGGATTTCCAGGTTGGAAGCAAAAACTCTTTGCTGTTGTTGGGGCTAGATATGATAAAAAGGCGAAGAAAAAAGGGGTTCAATATCGTTTCATTTTTGTTCGAAGTGACGGAGCACAATTAGAAAAGATTAAGAAAATTATTGAAGATAATAAGATTGTACCGGCGGTGGACCAAACGGAGTTTCGTATTGAAGACATTGATAAAGCACTGAATCTTATTGCGCAAGGCCATATAAAAGGGAAAGTTGTGATCAAATTTTAAGGAATGATCTGCACAGGTTCATTTTAAGTTTGTGTTATATTCCAATGAGAGTGCAGTTTTTATTAAATATAACGAAATGAGGTAGAAAGAATGAAACTTAATATTCCAATAGAAGAAACTATTAAAAAGAGGGTAAGTGTAAGAAACTATGATTCTAAAAGCCTTTCAGAAAAGGATAAAGAAAAATTAGTGAATGAAATTAATAAGTTAACGAATCCATTTGGAGCAAAGGTTCAAATTCATCTAATTGAAAAAGATACAGCAGCCAATGGAGGAAAATTAGGAACATATGGAGTAATTAAAGGTGCAAAGACATTCTTAGGTGTTTCTGTTGACAAGAGTGAGTATGGACTTGTTGCGGCTGGATATCAATTTGAGAATCTGATTTTATATGCCACCAATATGGGGCTTGCAACTGTCTGGTTGGCAGCGACATTTAGCAGAGAGCAATTTGAAACTGCCATGGATATAAAAAAAGACGAACTGTTTCCGGCAATTTCTCCAATTGGATATGCAGCAGGCAAAAAGAGCATTACCGAAAGTATTATGAGAAAAACGATGAAGTCGGATAAACGAAAACCATGGGAGGAGATTTTCTTTCAGGATTCTTTTGAAAATTCATTATCCAAGGAAGAAGCAAATGAGTATGTAAATCCTTTGGAGATGCTTCGTCTGGCACCTTCTGCTACCAATTCACAACCATGGAGAGTGGTGAAAAAACAAGGCTACTATCATTTCTTTGAAAAACACAAAAGCAATGCAAGCGAAGAGGAAAAAATGATTAAAAAAGTGGATCTTGGAATTGCATTAAGTCATTTCCATCAGACAGTACTGGAGAATGGATTAACTGGAAATTTTGAAAAGCAGTCAGATTTAAAAATAGATGTTCCAGATAATACGGACTATATTATTTCATGGAAAATGGTAGATTAAAAGTAAAGCTATTAAATCAATATCTAAAGGGTGTTCGACAAGTACATGATGTGGAATGCAATTTTACGATGAATATAAGAGAAAACTTTTGGGGACACATTAGTGTGTCCTTTTTTCTATAGGAAATTATGAAATTGCAAAGCTGTGGATAAGTGTGTAGAATATAGA
>JAQSXG010000475.1 GCA_029256785.1 Neobacillus sp. | reverse complement strand
TCCCCTTTTTCATCAAATGCGTTCTTAAAATCAAATGCAAAAGGAGTGGGACCATGCTCAATATAATGGTTGTATCGCCTGAATGCCTCCTCCCAAGAAACATCCTTCACCTTCTCTGTCCACCACACTACATATGAAAGGTGTTTCTCTTGATAAGGCTCCATCCATCTGCTTCTATTTCGCAACGCTTGGCTATGCTTCCCTGAATAGGTAAAACGATATAAGGATTGAAGGCTTTTCCATACTGTTAAGGTCAAAACAGGGTACCCTTTCCCTTTAGTTTCTTCAGGGAAAGGGACTCCTTCTGATGAAAACTCCTCAATAAGGTTTCCTGATACAGATGCCTGACGCATTACCTTATATCCCATTTCATAAAATTCACGAGAGGTAGGGTGGTCATAGGGGTGATTTAGCCTACCGACAGTATAGATTGAAACTAATGCCATAAACATCCCCCATCTATAGTCTTTTCCTAAATATATTCAAGTAAAGATGGGAAAATTCCTTCTTTCACTAACCAGCGTCGTTACTTCCATACCTAACGTTTCCATTTCTATAGTCAAGGCAATAATTCCTGTTATTCAAATTTTACTAGGACACGAAATTTAATAAAGAGCTGGCTCATTGTATTGCAACTCAGTGATTTCTAACTCAAACCAATTAAATTCTCCATCTTCTTCAAACCAAATAACATCTGACTTACTTGGTATCCGTATGCCATCAAATTCTTTAAATTCCTTATTTATTCCTCCCCAATCACTTAAGATGTATCTACCATTAACTTCTTTGTATCTTTTTCCCACGAAACGCTGGATGTCTCCATTTTCATTAAAATAAAATACACCAGAGACTGATACGCCTTCATGTTCCATTATTACTTTAGCAGTGTTCCTATCAATCTCTTCCCACTTTATATAAGGGCTTAGTGCTGCTGTCGGATACCACATCATTTCAGCAAGGTAACGCATCATTGTACTCGAATCCATTTCAGGACCCTCTGAATCCACAACCGAAAATATAGAAAGAACTTTTATGTTCATCTTTCCTTTTCCTGCATTAAAAGTATCGATTCCTGATAAATGAACGAAAGGGGCCATTTTGACATCTGCAATCCAAACAAAACCTGGTTCTTCGACGGTAAAGTATTGTTCTGCCTTAGATGGCATCCAGGGGCCATTTTTTTTCGTCCTCATCCTTCCTTCTTGTTTGAGGCGAACTGTTTTTATCATTTCCCTACCTATTACATTAGAATTTTTTAACCAATTTCGAACTGGATACGGGAGGTCTTTTAAGTCATCTTTATCAATTACTGCTTTCGTGCTATCTTCCTCAATATCATTAAATAGAGTAATAACTTTTCCTTCCGCACTCTTTTTAAACAAAACCTTGGCTATTCTAGGGATTGCAATTAATAATAGGATTACAGCGATCAAAGTGAAAATTACGATTAACCATTTTAACATGTTGCTCCCTCTTCCTTTTGTTATGTATGGAAGAATCATAACAAACATTAAAATTATCCAAAATGCTAAAAGTCATAGAATAGATTTTTTAAAATAACCAAATTTGGCACTCAGTCCTAGCAAAACATATAACTTTAGCAGAGCGGGGGTCTAATCTCAAACTTTTTAAAAAACTATTTTTCCACTAAATATACTATTGGTATACTAGGATAGTAAGCGATCTCAAAGGTTTATATTATTGTTCCTGGGAGTGGAAGTTTTGGAAGGTTATATTTTTAGTTTTAAACTAGAAGATAAGACTGGAATCATTTATGGAACAAACGGTAGTTCTTACCTATTTACCGAAAAGGATGTAAATAACCCAGCCGCCATTGCCATTCAAGCGAAGGTTGATTTTTCACCTTTTGTAGATGGAAGAGGAAGAAATACTGCAAGATTAGTAAAAATTAATCAACATACATTCCAAGCCAATGGTAAGTCATTTTCAGCCTCGGAAACGGTTGGAAACTCTTATGCTGGGGTAGGAAGTTCGAATAATTACGCGGATCAAGTGGTATTCCACGGTGAAAGAGGACATGGATTTGCGGCCGAACAAGCGAACCATCTGCATGATAAATTTACAGGAAAAGAGGCTCATTTAGTTGGGGGCAATAATGCTAAAAATGGAGCTGACCGGTTAGTAAACGACGTCTATATCCAAACAAAGTATTGTAAAACCGGTTCAAAGTGCATTTCGGAATGCTTCGAAAATGATACTTTCAAGTATATGCAAGGCGATATCCCCATGCAAATAGAAGTTCCTGCTGACAAATATGAATCGGCATTACAGGCCATGGAAGAAAGAATCAGAAAGGGACAAGTTCCCGGAATTTCTGATCCTACTAAAGCAAGCGATATCGTAAGAAAAGGGTCCTTTACCTATGAACAGGCGAAAAACATTGCTAAATTTGGGACCATTGATTCCTTAAAATTTGACGCAACAAAGGGAATTGAGTTTTCCGTTAAGTCGATGGGTATCTCTACAGCTATCTCATTTGCGATTAATATTTGGAACGGAGAAAAGTTTAATGTAGCATTAGAAAACTCCATAAAAGACGGGTTCAAAGTATTTGGAACAGCCTTTGCTACCAATATTCTTACATCCCAAATCGGTAGAACAGGTATTGAAAAATCTTTAAGACCGATAACCGATCCACTCGTTAAAAAAGTTGGACCAAAAGCAGCTGCAAAAATTGCATACGGACTTAGTAACAAAGCAATCTATGGGGCTGCGGCACTAAATCATGTTTCAAAATTGTTAAGAGGAAACATTGTAACCAATGTGATAACGACAACCATCCTATCTAGTGCAGATATCTCACGTGCAATCCGAGGGAAAATGTCAGGTCCTCAATTATTCAAAAATATTACCAATACAACTGCTGGTGTCGTCGGCGGGGCTGCAGGTTGGTCTGCCGGAGCAAGTGCAGGGGCAACAGCCGGGGCAGCCGTTGGATCAGTAATCCCAGGTTTAGGTACAGCCATCGGGGCATCAATCGGTACCATCGTTGGCGGTCTAACAGGATCTCTTGTAGGTGGCGGTGCCTCAGCAAAAGCAACAAGTACGATATTGGATAAATTTATTAAAGATGACGCACCTAAGATGTTAGAGATATTCAATTCTGTGTTTGAAAAACTTGCAATTGATTACCTACTAAGTGAGAAAGAAATTAGCTTGGTTTGTGATCAGATTAAAGACAATTTGAACATGGCAAAAGAACTGAGAGAGATGTACTCATCACAGGTGAAAGCCTCCTATGCAAAAGGTCTAATTAAACCGGTAATAGAAGAAATCGTAGCGAGACGTCCAAAAATCACCCTGCCTAATGATGAGGAAATCATACAAGAAATTGCACACTTAATCGAAATGTCATCCTCCGAAATAAATGAACAAGAGCTTGACTATCATATCGTTGCCTGCACGAATTGCGGTACAAACAATCGAATCCGTTTAGATAGTTTAGAAGAAAGCCAAAATCACAACATCAAATGTGGAAAATGCGGAACACATTTTGATAATAGTAAATTAACAGAGAGCCTGTTTGCATAAGCCTACCTTAATCTCAAAAGTAAAAGTCCTATAAAGGGCTTTTTCTTTTGAATTTTTTCCGTGTCGATACTAGATGATAGGTCTCTTCTAGTTCATTATCCCAAATTAACCTAGTGAGTCTGTCATTCAAATATGAATTATTTTATTGTAGTAAATGTTTAGGATAGTTCAATAAAAATTCATTCTTTGCAAGCTAATGTGTACCAGTAATTGGTACAATATCGGTAAAGAGTAAATAGAAGAAGGCGGCTACAACATGACGTATCCTACTTGTGTTCGCTGTAAACTGCCTATAAAAGATAATAGTTATAGATATGATGTATTTGAAAATATGTACTAGATTTATTTCCATAATGAGTTTGAACACGGTTTGTAGACTATCTTTTGAATCAAAATAAAAGGCTGTTTCGCAAACCATTGTTGTTTTTCATCACTTTTTTAAAAAAATGTAAGACCTATTACGATTAAGGGGTTTTGATTTTGAAGAAGTTTCAACAATTCTTAATTGAACTTAGCTTTGGGTTAGTTCTATTACTCAGTCTTTTTCACGTTCCTCGTTTATTTCATAGCGATTGGTTTCAAGAAGGAACGAAAAGCCATTCCTATGCGTTAGGGATTGCTTTATTGGGT
>JAQSXG010000015.1 GCA_029256785.1 Neobacillus sp. | reverse complement strand
ATTAACCGCTAAGCCGCGTTGCTTAACAGCTAAATCAAACATTAGATCGACGTTATTTTGCGCGCCACTAATACCGCCCCATGCTTCGAAAATATTTCCTTGTTTCAAGTCCTCGGTACATGGTGAGTGGTCGGAAGTAAGCCAATTGATATTTCCAGCAAGAAGCTCATCCCATAGTTTCGCTTGATCCTTTGCTTTACGAAGTGGCGGCTGACATTTTGCTTTTACACCAATTTCCTCAACATCCTCAGCTGTCATCGAGAAATAATGTGGGCAAGATTCAACTGTCACATCCACACCCTCTTGCTGTGCTTTAAGGATGACTTGAACTGCCTCAGACGTACTAATATGAACGATATGCAATTTACAACCGGTCTCTTTTGCAAAAAGAATCGCACGTTGCACCGCATCAACTTCTGTAAAAATCGGACGTGAATCTACATAATCGATTGCCGTTGTTCTGCCTTCGCGCACAAATTCCTTAGCAAGATTAGAAGTCACAGATGGATTTTCCGCATGGATACAAAGGATTTGGTCCAACTCAGCTAATTTCTGCATGCCTTTATATAAGGTATAATCATCCACATTTGTGAAATCACCCGGAACATCACTCGTAATATCAGACATGAAACATTTAAATGCCAGCACTCCTGCATCTGATAATTCCTCAAGCTTGTCAAGGTTATCAGGTACTAGCCCGCCGTAAAAACCGTAGTCCACATAGTTTTGGTTTACTGCTGCTTCTAGTTTCAAGTTTAGATTGTCGCGGTTAATGGTTGCCGGAAGTGCATTAAGCGGCATTTCCACATAACTTGTTGTACCGCCTGCTGCAAGCGCCATCGATCCTGTTTCAAAGCCTTCCCATTCCGCACGTCCTGGTTCGCTAATATGTACATGTGTATCAATCATTCCAGGCATAACGTATTGGCCCGCTGCATCGATCACTTCTGTTGCATCCTCAGTAATTTCCTCCGCGATACAAGAAATTTTTTCATTCTTAATTCCGATATCAAGTTTACGAACGCCATCACGTAATACAACATTTCCGCCTTTAATCACTAAATCGTATTTCACTTGAGTTTCCCCCTACTAAAATTTTATAAACATAGAGAAGTCGCATTCTTCAAAGGAAAAATGCGACTTCTTTAAAAAGAAACTAATTATTTTTAAGAAATTGCATTAACTTCAGGTATACAATTACTTCTCGAAGATTGTACCTTTTTTAAATGCTGAATCTTTATATGCATACTTTGTAATTAGGTAGTAAGCAATACCTGCCACAACAAAACCGATAATCCAAGCTAAGTCTACTAATAAGAAGGCAGCACCTGCACCGACAAATAATGAAATCATCGCGGCTGGGTTCAGGCCAGAAAACGCACCATTATCATTGTACAATTCAGCTACATTTACCTTTTGTTTTCTTAAGATGTAATATTCAACTAATAAAATCGAAACAATTGGTCCTAAGAATGCAGAGTAGATAAGAATGAATAAACCTAAACCTTCTGATGATGAATCTTGTACAAGTACCCAAGGGAATGAAACTAAACCTAATAATCCAACGATTGTAACCGCAGGCTTGTACTTTAGCTTTGTAAGCAACGTAACCACATATGTTGGAGCGATAATGTTCGCAACCATGTTTACAGCAATAACACCCATTACGATAAATGCAGATACAAACACCGTGATAAATGAGTTATCAACTACGATAGCAAAGGCTTTAACAGGGTTTGAGATACCAGTTGCTGCTGCAAGCATGGCACCGATTGTAAGAACGAAACCGTAAGCGATTAAAATTGGGAAGAAATATAATGCCCCACGTTTTGTATTGCTCATGCCTGGCTTCAATTCTCTTGAGTAGTCAGCAGCGCTTAAGAAAATCGCAGCATAGTTACCCATAAACACCATGATGAATCCGAAGAATGGTAGGCCCCATGAACCCTTTTGGTCCATCCAATTCGCAGAAATCGCACCGCTATAATCTTTAATTAAGATAACAAACACATAAATTAGAGCTAACATAATAATGATAGAAATAAGTGACTCTACCCATTTAATAGCATGGAAACCATACCAAGAAAGAACGATTTGAACTAACTGAAGTACGACGAAACAAATAGCAATATTATCAAATGAACCATCGGTAGCAATCTTCATAATTTCATTTAACGCCGTACCACCAATCCAACTTTGGAAACCGTACCATACGATTGCCGGAATACCACGTAATAGTGAGGAAATGATAGAACCTTTTGCCCCAAAGGACATTCTAAGCTGAACCACGTACGGGATACCTGTTCTGTAACCTACACGGTCGTTTAATGCAAACACCGTAGAAATGATACCAATAGCGATAATTGCAGCAGCAAATGTTTGCCAAATATTTAACGTTGCAAGTCCGGCAACAATCAAACTTGCTCCTAGCGTCATATTCCCTAGGTTAACACCATCACCGATCCACATAAACGCATAATCAATTGGACCAACTGATCTTTCACTAGTCTTTTTTGGATACAGCGATTCGTCTATATTCGAGTCATGCGGAATATGCGTATCGTTTGTATCATAGTTCTCTATATTTAAAGCCATTTCATCCAACCCCTTTTTCAATGTATATATCAATGGTAAAATTTAAGCTCTTCTCTAATAACTTCTCTAATTGAAGCTCCCCTATACAAAAAACTCCCATTATAATACTTAAATTATCCTCCTACAAGTAATAATTTTCGGAAAACGTTTTCATTTACAATTTAAAGTATACAATCTTGTCACATTTGCGTCGTTAGGGTTATTAAACAAAATAAAAAATATTGCTTGTCCATCCTGAACAACCAATTTTGACTGTTTGTGAACTATGCACAAGTCGTTGTTCATTTTACCCATGATGTTTATACTAGCTATATGGTTATTATGGACAAATTGGTATTTACAATAAAAAAAGGGTAAATAAGAAAAATGACAAAAAAAAAGAGGAAGGTATCCCCTTTCCCCTTAACTTACTATTATGAGTTAGTTGTATCTGTTGACTCAGGAGACTCATCATCTGATGGTGCTTCGCCTTCAGAAGGCTTTTCTTTTTCAGAAGGAGTTTCTTCTTCTTCTTTAGAATCTTCTTCATCAGAAAGATCCGTATCATCAATCATTTTCTTTTCTTCTGAACCATTTGTTTCATCTGCAGGTGTTACTTCCTGCAATACGCTTATTGATTTATTGAAATAACTTGTCGGATTGACTGCTACCCCATCTTTGCGAATTTCAAAATGTACATGTGTTCCAGCTTCTTCATTAAACAAGCTCTGTCCAGCCATGGCAAGTTCTTGTCCTTGTTTTACTTTATCGCCAACCTTGACCTTAACATCTTTAACGGATGAATATTGTGTTACAATACCCTTACCGTGTTCGATTTCAATGACATTCCCGAGGGTAGCATCTTCTTCGACTCTTGTAACGGTACCGCTAATTGATGCGAATACAGCAAATGCTTCGCCATCCTTAGCAGCTAAATCAACACCTGTATTTGGTACATACTGATTGTTGAAAAATACTAATGCGGCTTGCTGCTCTTCATCACTTGCATTGAAATCATAGAATTCCATTTTAACAACGGCATCCATTGGTTTTTCCACAGGCATCTTAATGTTTTCTAATGCTGCATTGACTTCAATTGCCGGTGTCTCATTCTTTTTATCCGTCACATCAGTAGCTTCGTAGTCGAACTTATCTTTTGTGCTATTGCTGCTTTGGAACCAAAGAACACCTGTCAGAATAATAGCTGCACTTGCAATATAAATGGCTGGAAATACCCAACGCTTTTTGAAAAAGCGCTTAACGCTGGAACCTTGAGAAGATCGTTTGTTTTCTTCCTCTCTCATTTTCATCACCTCAGCAATCATTCTGAACAGATTAGAAGAATTATATACACTAGCAAAAAAAAATTTTGTACTTATTTTTCGACAATGCGAATGTTTTTATGCATTTGAGGGAGAAATTTTTTAAAAAAGGGCTCTTTTCTTAATTATTAATGTAAAAACCCAAAAGCCGGTTTTTACGTTTGAATAGGTATTTTGCACTTTGAATATAGTTTGTGAGCTCTTTTCTCTAAAAGGAATTAGTTTGCTAGGTGAAAATAGCTTAAAATACTCTTAACAACAAAAAAGCTTGAGAAAAGAGACTTAAAAAGGAGAAAAATTATTACTATGAAAGTTTTTACATGGCTGTTGCGATTCCTTCCAATCGTCTATATGGCAGCGATTTGGACGATGTCTAGCCTACCATCCAACCACTTCGTCGAACTGCCAGATTCACAAATTGACCGGTTTATAAAGGAGTCGTTGCATTTAGTAGAGTTCGCTATTTTGTATGTCTTGCTGGTGTTGGCCAGCTTAACCTTTAGGGGTCGGTCCTTCACACCGTCATGGAACATCTTGTGTGCCGTGTTTGCAGGACTCTACGGCCTCACCGACGAAATCCACCAATCGTTCTACCCTTACCGCTCCGCATCGCTCTTTGACCTCGTCAAGGACGTCACAGGCATACTTGTTTGTTTTTACATTATCAGAGGGGCACTGTTTAAAGGGAAGTTTGCGAGACTTCGGAGGGTGCTTCAGTTAATAAAATAGTAAGATATGGGTGTTGGTGGATATATAATCTGCCACACTCTCTTTTTATTTGCTATTTCTTGGTTTTATTTGCTGTTATCATACGATTATTTGCTATTTCACGATTTTATTTGCCACTTCGGACCTTATTTTCCACTTTCCACTTTTATTTGCTACTTCACACCTTTATTTTCCACTTTCGTACTCTTATTTGCCACTTCACGACTTTATTTGCCACTCTGCAATGTCAGACTAACCTCTTTTACTAACTGGATTGTTGTTATCGGTGTAGTGGGCCGATGATAGACTCGCCCCTTAAGTTTACCGCTATATGGTAAGTTTAAAGATTTCAATATATTATTTGCACTTTTAATGGAATCAATTTGAAGGAAGTAGCGTAATTGAGAGTTTGTAATTGAGGACTTGATCAGAAGAAAATAATCTTCAAGTGCTTTAATATGAGCCGTTTTTGACTTCTCTTTGCAATGAGGACAAGTCCATACACCGTAATGATATTTCATTGAAAGACTATTACATTTAGGACACTGGACACCTGGTAAGAGGTCCTTTGGTGTAAGGTTGAATTCTTTGAGGATATCGGGGTCATCAGGAGTATGTTTACTTAAAAGAAGCCGCTTAATTTTCCGCACAGCCTGTTTAGTTAATTTCTCTTCTTTATAAAACTTATCTATTTGATCTATTTTGTCAATTAATGCCTCGCTATTGCATATATTTTTTATTTGTTCATTTCCGTCTTCATAGAGAATTTTTGATTTTTCATGACTATTAACAAAAAGATAATGAATTGGTACCTCTTCACACTGGTGTTCTTCTAACCAGTGTTTCAGCTTTCTGGATTGTAGTTTCACTTGTGCAACTGGATTCTGTATTTCTTCCTTCTCTCCATCAAATAATAAAAATGCCTGATTAAATCCATCAAAGAACCAATCTGGGGACCTTTTTTTCACCTCGAGAGCTAGAGCAAATTTATTACAGAGAATAAGAAAGTCTATTTGAAAGTAGTAATTTCCAGATAATAACCGTATTTCATGGAATATATGATAATCTTTTGATCGAATAAGCGGATCTAAATAAAACTCTAAGGACTTCTCCCCCAAATATCCTTTTAACCAGTTATTATACTCGGTTAGTACCTCCATTTTTCTTGAATTTGATGTAGGCATCCTTGATTCTAAAGCCTTCAACTTAACTATCCTCGGTGAAATCTCACAAACCTTATCATACATTTGCATCATTCCTTTCTTAATAGTAAACATTCGGCTTCATCACACTTTCACCTACCATAATTTATTACAGTCTGATGATATTTCCATAGAAAATTATTTTACATTTCCATACTTTTGAGACCTTTTTCATTTTATTTGCTACTTTCGGAATATATTTGCCACATTTCAGTTTTACTTGCTACTTCCCTCGGGGCATGCCCAAAAAACAGCAAAAAGCCAAGCATTATGCCTGGCTAGCTAACTTATCATGATTTTTGAGCATAAATAGTCCATCTATAGGATTAATTCCCCGAAGTAATTAACTTTTATAAAACTCTCAGCATTTTATCTGCCACTTTTGAATTTTATTTGCTACTTCAGCCATTTTATCTGCCACTTTTAAAATTTATTTGCCACTACGACCTATTTATTTGCCACATTCAAAAAACCGCAACTATTTCTGCGCCGTTATCGTCGCCAGCATACTCTCTGCAGAGGAGATCTCTACGCCTTGATAGTAGTGCTTTACAATCTCTTTATAGTCTTTACCCTCGGCAGCCATTCCGTTGGCTCCATATTGACTCATACCCACGCCGTGGCCAAAGCCTTTCGTATTGATGACGATATTGCTCCCTTTCCGTTCCCACGAGAAGTCAGAGGATTGAAGCTCCAGTGCTTCGCGGATTTCTTTTCCAGTTAAGACCTTCCCATTGAAATCAACTTTGGCAACGCGCTTACCCGTGGTACGCTCAATTATTTTTCCAATGGTCGAATCTGATCCTATCTTCACACCTAGTTTGGCTTCAAAATCCTTCACACTTATTACCTTTTGACTGTTAAATTTCGGAGAGTTTTTATCCCATGGACTCGAAACACTTCTTAGGTAAGGTAATTCATTTGGCCAGTAGTCTTCAGAGTTTTCCGTGTAACCATTACTCGTTGAAAAGAAAGAGGCGTCGATGGCCTCACCATTATACGTTAGAATTTGACCGCTGGTGGCACGAACAGCAGCGAGAACTTTGGACTTTTTCCATTCATAATCTTTATCCCATTTCCTCTGGAGCTCTTCGTCACTTTGATACACTTGATGTAGCTGGGTATCAGTGACAACTGCACCTTCTGGGACCCCCATCTTATCTTTGCTAAGCATTTTTTTCACGATATAGGTTCTTGCTGTCAGCGCCTGTGCTTTCAACGCTTCATCTTCAAAATCGGCATACATTTCGGCGGCAACTACCCCAACGAGGTAATTTTCCAGCTGAATATTTTCAATTTCTCCACGGGTTGAACGGTAAACTGCTACTTCTACAGCGGCGTCGGCTGAAGCTGTTGCCTGTTCAGGAGGCTTTGTTATGTCTTCACCCAATTTTCCGCCCGCCTTTCCGTCCATAAAGGGTAGTACTAAAACTGCGGGAATAATTAGGATGACGGCAAAAAGGATCGATACTAGTACGATGAGTGGTTTGAATTTTTTCATGTCGTTGCCTCCATTTATGTAGATTTGTTGCATCTCATTCAATCATATGGAGGAGGACAAGCATTTATGACTTAAAAAAATACTCTTCGTAAAGATTGTTGTTGTTCCTTCAAACAAAACAAAAACCGAAGAATCTGTTAGGATCCTCCGGCTCGATTTAATACCTCTATTAGCTTCTGTTGATTTCCGCTTCAGGCACTTCGCTTTCCGCGGGCTCGCCCGTGAGCCTCCTCGGTCGTATCGACCTGTGGGGTCTCACTTAGCTCGTAATCCCGCAGGAGTCTCGTGCCCTACGCTCCAATCAACAGTAACTTATTATGCATTCATATCTGAAATAAACGTATTTTCTTCTGTAAATACTTCTTCTTCTTCGTTGATGCGTTCGATATCTGCGCCTAGTGAGGCTAGTTTGCCATGGAAATTTACATATCCGCGGTCCAGATGTTTTAATTCTGTTACACGGGTGTTACCTTCCGACACTAAACCTGTCAAGATAAGAGCAGCAGCGGCACGAAGGTCTGTTGCAGAAACTTCGGCACCCTGTAAGTTAGACGAACCATTCAGAATCACAGAACGGCCTTCAATTTTAATATCGGCATTCATCCGACGGAATTCCTCCACATGCATGAAGCGGTTTTCGAATACCGTTTCAGTAATCATAGAGGTGCCTTCTGCACGGAGCAGGAGCGCCATCATTTGTGATTGCATGTCAGTTGGGAAACCAGGATGCGGCATCGTTTTAATGTCAACAGCCTTCAATTTTTCTGGGCCGATGACGCGTACGCCGTCTTCTTCTTCAGTAATCATTACACCCATCTCTTCCATTTTTGCTATCAAGGAAGAAATATGTTCTGGAACTGCACCTCTTACAAGTACATTACCGCGCGTTAGCGCAGCAGCAACCATAAATGTTCCAGCTTCGATCCGGTCAGGAATAATATGATGTTCAGCACCGAATAATACATCCACCCCTTCAATACGAAGAGTGCCGGTACCTGCACCGCGGACGTTACCGCCCATTTTATTCAAGAAATTTGCGAGGTCAACGATTTCAGGTTCTTTTGCTACATTTTCAATAATGGTGGTTCCCTGTGCAAGGGTTGCAGCCATCATGATGTTTTCCGTTGCACCAACACTTGGGAAATCCAAGTATATTTTTGCTCCCTTTAAGCGGCCTTCTACCTCCGCATCGATAAAGCCATTTCCTACTTTGACTTTCGCACCCATGGCTTCAAAGCCTTTTAAATGCTGGTCGATAGGGCGAGATCCAATTGCACAGCCTCCAGGTAAGGCAACCCGGGCACGGCCATTTCTTGCTAATAATGATCCCATGACAAGAACAGACGCGCGCATCTTACGAACATATTCGAAAGGCGCCTCGTCTTTTAACACTCGAGATGCATCGACGACAACTGTATTATTGTTAAAAGCAACCTCAGCGTTCAGGTTACGTAATACTTCGTTTATTGTATATACATCGGAGAGTGTAGGTACATCACGAATTACACTTTTTCCGTCACTTGCTAATAATGTGGCAGCGAGTACAGGTAGGACGGCATTTTTTGCGCCTTCAACTTTTACCGTTCCATATAACCTGTTTCCGCCGCGGACGATGATCTTTTCCAAGAGTATTCCCCTCCGCGTCCATTTTCTCTATATTAATATTCAATCGTAATGATGGGTGTGCCAACTACGATGGTAGTCTTTCCGCCCAATCCTTCGGAGCGTATACCAATTTGTAAATTCATGTTATCTTTGTTATTTTCAATGGAGTCTGAAAACATCGGCGAAAAAGCCGAAACAGACATGAAGTTCTCCTCTTTTAACGCTTCGATTTCTTTTGCATTTAGAACAGCTAGTAATGCTGGTAATGCCGTATTCATCTTATCATAGGCGCTACCCTTCACACTAGAGAAAATTGATGGATTTTCTCGAAATATGTCGACAAGCCTATTTTCAAACTGTTCTTCTGTGAAAAAGGACTTCTGCTCCTCATTCCACTCATTTCCACTTACCTTATATACTGTATACGCACTTACAGGTTGTTTTGTGTGGGTTGCCAAAATCTGAAGCGTTTCTTTGTGGTGTTTAGTTGTTGGAGATACGGCAGTTACTTCCCATTTTTGGTCAGTCTTTTGGAAAGACCACTTCCAGTCTGGAAGCATCGTTTGTAGCTCCTTGACATATTTCTGTACTTTCTTCTCTGTATTAAGGTCAACCAAATGTTCTCTTGCATAAAAAGTCCATTCATCGAGCAAAATATCTTCGGTTTCGAAAACAGATGTGATTTTTAGCAAATCAAGACCGCTTTGTGCCTCGGTCTGTCGAGTTCCAATCACAACCATTAATAAACTTACAATCATCAACATGCTTATCGTTAAAATTATCTTTGTATTTTTCTTCATTTCAACTCTCCCCCTTACTACCATTGTTACCAAGGTGAGTAAGAGCATACTTGGGAATTGTCGTCACTTTTTGACAAAGAAGAAAATACAGCTTTTTAGCGGGATTGCACTTTTTTTCACACAAAGAGAATTGTACTCAATATTTCACAAAAAGGGAACATGTACGAAGACCTAAATTTTTACCATTTGTATGTATTGTAAGATCAAAGGCAGTTGTCTGGACCATTGGAGATAGTCTAGGAAAAAATTACTAACTGACGATCCAATCAAAATTGCCAATAATATATATAGTAATCGTGCTTGAAAAACATGATTTGGTTTGATTACCTTATCCAGTCGAACCGCTTGGAGTGCATACCAGGCCAACCCGATAAACACCAGATGCGAGAAAATGCTTAATAAGGCGATTTGTCCGAAATTCTCCATTATACCCCTCCTTTATAGCACTAAAGAATACTCTATCATACAGACGGATGAGAACGGTAAAAGTTTCGTTCAAATAATGGCGAATATTAAACGTATTTACTGCCAAAACACTGATTATTTGCTAATAATCAGTGTTTTGGCAGTAAGTATATTAAAATTTTCATTTTTTATTGTAAAAAATCAAACTGATTTAGATGCAAGTACAATAACTTTTCCATGATCCATTTCTTCTTCACAGCGCTCTGCAGCCATTGCCGATAACCCTAGCGACTCTAATTTCGATCGCAGTTCATCACCTCTGGAACGAAATACATTGGCAACTGCTTCAAAAATCCCCTGTTCTCCTACACCGACATCATTAATATCCAGTTTATCGGTAAGATGTTCGGAACGGTTATGGTCATGTGCGAATAAATAAATCTCATCCTTTGTGTACCCCTGACTCATAAAAAGATCAATTTCCTTTCTTGCTTCGAGTCCATTTTCTACTATTTTTACATTATCCATGTTCATTCCTCCTCAATCGTATATTATCAGCTGCCAACCTTTTGTGTCAGCCGGTACTCGTTATATATCCGCTCTTCAACAAGATAAAACCTATATTTTTAAAATTTTATTCGTTTTAATAAATTTTTTTGGGGTATCTAATAGGAAATGAAGGAGGTATTCGATGATGAATAAGGTAGATTTACTTACAAAAATCAGTTTGTTAAAACAAAAGATCGATAAATGTTTGGATGAGCGAGATCGAGAGGGATTTTATCATTTATCACTTGAATTGAGGTTGTACCAGCATTACTTGGAAACTTGTTTTACCAACACTACGGTGCCATTTAAAAAGCCTTTCGAGCCAAAACGTGGTAACTTTTTTAACTATTAAGTTTAGCTATTGGACGTTCGGGTATATAGTAACCATAGCTCAATGAAACTAGAAAGGAGAGGTTTTCATGGGATTTATTTGGTCATTAATCATTGGAGGAATTATCGGTTGGTTGGCAGGACTGATTCTAGGACGAGATGTTCCTGGCGGTGTTATTGGTACTATCATTGCAGGTTTCATCGGTGCCTGGATTGGTTCTCTTTTTGGAGGCTGGGGACCAGTGATTGGAGGATTCTACATTATACCGGCACTACTTGGCGCCATTGTCTTTGTTCTCATCCTTAGCCTTGTTTTAAGGATGACCAGACGCAACGTATAATATAGAACGAAGTGAAGACTGCAAACCTTCTGCAGTCTTCACTTTATTCCGTCAAAAGGCTTCTACCTGACACAGGTCAGGCAGCTACTTTTTCCGATAGATCTTTTCACTTGAATTAAATTCTGCGTATTTCATCCCCTTTGGCATCCCGAGAATCGATTCTTTACTTCCAAGTCCAATAAATCCGCCATCGGCGAGACTATTATAGAATAGACCGTGAACCTGCTGCTGCAGGGCATTATCAAAATAAATCATGACATTGCGGCAAAGGATGACATGAAACTCATTAAACGAGCTATCAGTCACTAAATTGTGCTGGGCAAAAATGAGATTCTCAGTCAAGTTAGGTAAAAAATATGCAAATTGATGGTCCGTAGTATAGTACTCGGAGAATGCCATTTTTCCACCAGATTTCAGGTAATTTTTCGTATATTGTTGCATTTTTTTTAGAGGAAAGGCACCCTGTTGCGCAGCGGTTAGGGCTATTTCATTCATATCGGTTGCGTAGATTTTTGTTTTTTCGCTTAGCCCCTCCTCCTTCATGAGAATAGCCATGGAATAAACCTCTTCACCGGTGGCACACCCGGCATGCCAAATCCGGATTTCTGGAAGATCCCGAAGCAAAGGGACCACTTCGTTACGAAAGGCGGCAAAAAAACTTGGATCGCGGTACATTTCCGTCATTCTGATCGAAAAGTCAGTCAATAAACGCTCTAAAACACCGGGTTCATGGAGCACTTTTTCTAATAATGCGGTAATCGTTGGCAGCCTCTCCGCCTTCATCCGGTTTACGATCCTCCTGCCAATTGAGCCCCGGACATAGCCTCGAAAGTCATATCCATACATTTGGTACAATCCCTCAAGCAGCAATTTGATCTCAATTTCCTGGAGCTCGTTTGGCTCAATTAAGTAGGTATCTGTTACGATTCTCTTGGTCAATTCGTTCACTCTTCATTCACCTGCTCGGTCAGCCACACCCGCATTAACGAGAATAGCTGGTTGATATTTAATGGCTTCATGATATAATCGGAAGCCCCTGCCTCCATACACTTATCACGTTCACCTTTCATTGCCTTGGCTGTCAACGCAATAATCGGTAGTCTGTCCATTTCCAAATCATGACGGATGATTTTCATCGCTTCATAGCCTCCCATTACCGGCATCATGATATCCATGAAAACCAGGTCAAAGTCAGCTTGTTCTTGTAAAATTTCAATGGCCCGCATACCGTTTTCCGCCACCTGAACCTTCACACCCTTTTTCTCAAGGGCAGTTAGCAGGGCAAATACATTCCTGCGATCATCTTCTACTAACAGCACTTTCTTCCCTTTAAATATCTGGTCATCCCAAGCTTCCGCTTCAATAAATTCCAACCTTGTATCTGTCTCTGTATCTGTTCCCTCGAGATTTGTTTCCTGACTATATGTCATCTCACTGACACTTGCCGCCACTTCATTCATGGCCAATTGATTAACCTGTAGATGATAGTCTGCTGCATTCTGCCTGCCAGGAATATACAGGGTAAACGTGCTTCCCTTTTGTGGCTCGCTTTGGACTGTAATCGCCCCACCAAGTAAACGGGTAAATTCACGGCATATCGATAACCCTAAACCGGTGCCTCCAAATTGTCGGTTCGTGGTACCATCCACCTGTTGAAATGCCTCGAAGATAATTTGCTGCTTCTCCTTTGCAATTCCGATTCCAGTATCCCTTACCGAGATTGCCAGCACGAACTCCTCTTCATCGTGGATAGGGAGTAGTTCCTTAATCATTTCTGGCTCTGCACGTTCAATTCTTACCATTACAGAACCCTTTTCTGTAAATTTAAAGGCGTTAGATAATAGATTCTTCCAAATTTGCTGCAAGCGTTGCCCGTCTGTCGTGATCACAGAAGGTACGTTAGAAGCTGTTATCACTTCAAAGGCAAGCTTCTTTTTCATTGCAACTGGGTCAAACATGTTCTTCATCATTTGTGGAATTTCCGTCACGTTTACTTCATCTGTTAGAATTTCAATTTTACCTGCTTCAATTTTGGATAAATCGAGAATATCATCGATCAACCGCAGCAAATCACTTCCCGCCGTGTAGACGACCCGGGAGGATTCCTTCACTTCTGCCATGTCCATGTCACTATCAATTTCCATCAGCATTTGGGAAAGTATCAAAATACTATTTAATGGTGTGCGTAGCTCATGTGACATATTTGCCAGAAAGTCCGTTTTATACTGCGAGCTCATCTGAAGTTTCCTCGAATAGTCTTCCAATTCGTCCTTAGCTTTCTTCAACTCCGATGCCCTTAATTCGGCGTATTGCTTTTGTTCTTCTAAATATTCATTGGTGATTCGTAGCTGTTCTTGCTGCATTTGCAATTCTTCTGATTGGGCTTGAAGTTCCTCAGATTGAGCCTGAAGTTCTTCGGTTAACACCTGGGATTCCCCAAGTAGCCTTTCTACCTCCATCCTTCCCGCCACATTGGTAATTGCAGAACCGAACTTATCCTGTAGCAGATCCAATAAGGTGAGATGCTGCGATATAAATGGCTGAAACGCAGCAAACTCAACAACTGCTTCGACCCTGCCTTCTACTAGAATGGGCGCAACTAATAGATTGCGAGGCGAAGAATCACCTAACCCCGTAATGACTTTAAAATGTTCTTCTGGTAGCTTATCAATCAGGAAAATTCTTTTATCCAAAGCAGCCTGCCCGATTAACCCTTCACCTAAGCGGAAAGCGGCTTTGGCAGTCTCCTCCCCTTTAATGGCATAGCCTGCCTCTTTCACGAATTGAACCTCACTACCTTGAGTTCTTCGGAGATATACCACGCCATAGACCGCATCAAACATAGGGGCAAGCTTGGTGATAAATGCACTCGTCAATTCTGTCAGATCCGTCACTCCTTGGTACATGGTCGAGATTTCCGCCATACTTTTCTGGATCCAGCTCTGTTTCTCAAGACTGCTAAGAAGTTCGTTCATCGCCTCTGCGAGTTCACGGGTTTCATCATGTGTGTTGACCTCAATTCTAGTGGCAAGGTCCACTTCTGTCTCTTTTGAATCAGTAATCCCATTAATCGTAAGGATCACCTGTTTAATCGTTTTGACAATCGAATTTGACAGGAATACTGCCGTTGCAATTGTAATGATGGATACGACCAGGATCATTCCGTACAATGTTATTTTTAAATTACGATTGTCCTCATTCAGCTTCTCAACGCGCAGACTGGTCCGCTTCTTTTGATTCTCAAGGAAGGAATCAAAGTGAGAACGGAGCTCATCTGTCAACTTCTTTCCTTTATTATTATTAAAATGATCATCTAGGGCAGCCTGGTTATTCATTGCCTTTTGGTTAACCACATAATCTGCCGAAATCGTGATATAGTTCGTGATCAACTGTTTAATTTCTTCTAAATTCCGCTGTTGATTCCCATTATTCACCAGTCGAGAATGAAGATTGTTATAGTTTTCAAGCCAGCTCCTACTCGCTAAATGATAGGGATCGAGATACTCCTCATTACCTGTTATCACATACCCTCTCATACCCGATTCCATGTCTAATACACTTTTTTGAATCTGATTTGTTAAATTGTGTACCTCAATATCACGCTGTGATATGAAATCCACTTCTTCCTGTAGAGCCGACATCCGATTCATCACGATTAGCAAGGAGACAACTAAGCAAATCAGGATGAATAAATAACCCGCCATCATTTTAGTATGAATATTAAAGTGTAACCTCTTCATAAGCTGCTCTCCCCCGTTTGGATAAAAATAGATGATTCTATCATATCGTTTCTTGCAATCTGACCCAATGGGAATTTGGTCCCAACCTCATCCTAACCATTTCTATTGTTTTGTGTTCCAGGCGCTTTGCTTTTTCGCGCGTGGTCCGGTGAGTCTCGCGTCTTCCACACAAATCACAAGGTTCTACTATCATCATGAGGCTTTTACTCAGACAAAATTAATAAGTTTCAGATGCTAGTAAACCGGGTATATAACTAGTACACCACAAATCTAGGAGGTTATTAGGATGGCAACTACCACAAAAGCAAAGGCAATGACGAAAAGCAAAACATTATCTGATGCTCTTAACAGGCAGGTGGCCAATTTTTCCGTTCTTCACATGAAGTTGCACCATTATCACTGGTATGTTAAGGGTGAAAATTTTTTCACGCTCCATGTTAAATTTGAGGAGCTTTATAAAGAAGCTGCCTTACATCTTGATACGATTGCGGAACGGATGCTCTCGCAAAAAGCATTACCGCTGTCATCTTTGAAGGAGGCTCTTGATCTATCTACACTACAAGAAGCAACAGGTGAAGAGGATGCACAGCAAATGCTTCAAACACTAGTTGATGATTTTGACATGATTTGTTCTGAACTGACAGAAGGCATATCCCTTGCCGAGAAAAATGATGATGAGCCGACAGCCGATTTACTCGTCCACATTCGTACCTCATTAGAAAAGCATAGATGGATGTTCGAAGCTTATCTAGGTTCATAAAAACATAATCGGGGTGTCAGCGATAATGGCTGACACCCTTATTAATAGGAAGATTTTGTTGAAATCAAGACCATACACATATCGTCTTTAGGAGGATTCACCAGTTCCCACCCTGGCTGTAACTGATGGAGTAACACCGCCGGATCTGACAGGTCCTCTATTTGTAGAGAACGGATCAGTTGATCCATTGCATCATCATATTTCTCCTCCAGCCATTCTGATAACCCATCCGTAAACAGCAAGATTCGAGCCGTTTGCTGATAAGGAATGACTCCTTTCGTGACTTCAATCTCCTCAAAAAACCCAAGTGCACATGAGCCTTCCGTTAAAAATTTCACTTCCTTATCCACAATGGCAATCCCTGCAGGATGTCCGGCATTCACATACTCAATCGTTTGCTCTTTTGTGTCGAGGACAAAATAAATAGCGGTAAAATAGTAATTCATTAAACTATCCTGAGTATGTAGCTGAACCATTCTTGTGTTCAGTTCCTTTATTACTTTTTCCGGATCTGCCATTGCCGTGATGGTATCTTTTAACGCGGAATAAATATACATCCCTACCAGTGAGGATGATATCCCATGACCCATCATATCAAGCAAGATAACTCCATATTTGTTCGGACTAATTTGATACCAGGCATAGAAATCGCCAGCAAGTTCGAAGGTTGGTCTATACACAGCTGAAATATTGACATCCTTTTCTTGAAGCGGGCCGCTTAGCATGCTTCGTTGTACCTGTCTGGCCAGGTCAAGTTCATTCCGAATTCGTCTGTCGTTTTCCTTCCTCCGGTCCTTCTCTAGCTTTAACCTTAACACGGAACGAATTCGTGCGAGGAGCTCGACTTTATTAATCGGTTTCATTACATAATCAAGAGCGCCCGCATCCATCGCTTCTGCCATCTTGTTGGAATCTCCCATCGCTGTAACAAATATAATCGGCAGGTCACTATAGCGTTCACTTGCCAGTACCGTTCGGCAGGCTTCTATCCCATCAATTTCTGGCATCATCATATCCATTAAGATTAAGTCCACAGGTACTTCGGCAGATTTAGATTCATCAAGCTGTAAATACTGATATAACTTCTTTGCTGATGTCAGCATAAGCAAATTATTATAGCCTGCTTTCCGTAAGATTTTCTCAACGATCATAAGATTTGTTTTATTATCATCTACTATGACTATCTTCATTGGCATTGGAGCTTCGCCTCCTTAGCAAAAGGTGAGCCCGACCCAAAAAGTCAGGCATCTGTTCTAGGTTTTATTGTCTTGACAGGCAGGATTGGCCAGCACCTTGCGCAATTTTCCTATCGCCTTTTTCCGCATACGAGATACATGCATTTGCGATATTCCCAGAGATTCCCCAACTTCACGCTGACTTTTATTTTCGATAAACGTCCACTGAATAATTTGTTTCTCACGATCGTCCAATACATGAAGAACACTCTCCACCAGGAGTCGCTGGTCTACCTTCTGATACCCTTTATCTTCCGATCCAATTATGTCTAACGGTGTAATCACACTGCCTTCAGAACCCGTCTCAATCGATTTATCTACTGATGTCGTTTGATAACCTTGTCCTAATTCCATTGTTTCCAGGACTTCCTCTTCAGAAATACCAATATGTTCAGCAATTTCATGGATCTTCGGCGAGCGTTGATAATGGGTCGTTAGTTCCTCCACAGCTATATTCACTTTTGGCCACATGTCCTTTATCCGCCGCGGGACATGAACATCCCATGTCTTGTCCCTTAAGAACCGCTTAATTTCTCCTATCACCATCGGAATTAAATAGCCTTCAAATGCGGTCCCAGCATGTGGATCGAACCGTCTGATTGTTGATAATAGACCAATCATCCCCACCTGCACGATATCTTCATGCAGATTTCTTCCCTTTGAATACTTTCTCGCAATACTTCCGACAAGATTGGTGTAATGTTCAACAATAATTGTTTGAGCGGCTTCATTCCCCGTTTCCTGAAACTTTAGGATCAATGCATATATTTCTTCTTTAGATCGTTTCACGGTCTGAGCTGGCTTTGTCATGATTTTCACGCCCCTCGCCTAGATACTTCACCATGAAGACCGTTACTCCTGAACGATTCATCACACGAACTTCATCCATGAGCGTTTCGATCAAATATAGACCTAACCCTCCCTCTGATAATTGATCAACTGTACTTGTTTCGTTATAAGGTCCAAGTTCACTTTTAGTTTGTAAAAAGTCAAAGCTCTTACCGCTATCAGCGACCATCGTTTCTAACTTATCTTCGTAAATGCCAAAGCCAACAATGACTTCTCCACTTTCCGCTTCCGGGTAGGCATGCTGTACAGCATTTGTACAAGCTTCACTTACAGCAATTTTAATATCCTCGATTTCCTCATATGTATAACCCATACGGCTGGCTATTCCAGAAATCGTTAATCTAATCACACCAACATACTCTGGTTTCGCTGGAATTTTCATTTCAACATAATCCATCACGTGTTTCATTGTCCCCCATCCCCTGAAATATTCATTATTTTACTCAATCCTGTTAGTTCAAATAGTCGAATTAATCGATCCGATAACTCTACTAGCCTCAGTTCTCCCTCATTTTTGTTCAGTTGTTTGAACAATCCTACAAATATACCTAATCCCGTACTATCCATGTAGGAGACATCCTTTAGATTTATCGTAATCACTTTATGATTGCCCTCCGAAAGCGGCAAGAGCTCTTCTCGAAGCTTTGGTGCTGTATAGGCATCGATTTCTCCGGTAACCTTTACGAATATTTCCTTATCATTCTGTATTTCTTCAATACTTACCTTCATTCCCTCATCACCTCTATAATATTTACTTTTTACATACCCTCTATAGTGAATAGTTAAACTTATTTTTTAAAAAAATATTTTTCTTGTATTATATCAAAATTAGGAAAGGCTACAAATTCTATGTCGGAGAAAAAGTAAGGCGTGAATTCTTGTTTGAATTCACGCCTTACTCCATCGTAATTTACTATATATTAAACAAACTCAAGGGGGGAGGGTAATAAAAGGATCATTTGCTTTCCCGACTATTCTCGTTAACTTGATAAGCTCTTCCACTCAGCGGTTCAGAAGCCGATGCACCTTCCTCTTTTCGACATTCTTTCCTCTCGTTCTCGGGAAGTGGATCTCCCATTCTTGGCTTGACTGTATTTTGTTGGACATTTTCACCTGGACGTTCAAATACTTCCATATCTTTGTTATCCGTATCATTTTTAGCCATGATTGTTTCCTCCTATTATTTTTTAGATTGCTGTTTTTCATTCCTGTAGGTTTTACTGAACATCAACCACATACTTCAACCACCCTCCTTCTGACTATCTGATGATCTGATTATCAGGCTAGCTAGTTTCTAACCTTGATAGTGTTATACCACCATTCCAAGAGGTTCAAACCTCTTATTTAAAAAATGATCCTCTTTTTTTACCTTTTAAGAGGTCGCCTGTCCAGACCTTTTTTTTCAAGTATCGATATAGTAGTAGATTCGAAGTCATGATTACTAGCATAGCAATCAGGTACCCATACTGCCATTCCAGTTCAGG
>JAQSXG010000474.1 GCA_029256785.1 Neobacillus sp. | reverse complement strand
ATGGCTTTGCCAAATTGCGAAGAACACATATTTTACATATCTCAAAAAAGAGAAAACCCAAAAATATGATATAGAAGAAACTTATTTTGATAACCTCGAGCAGCAACTTATCAATAAAGAGTCTGCGTTTCAAATACACAAGCTGCTCCACACCCTGGACGAACCATACAAAGAAGTATTTACATTACGATTGTTTGGTGAACTATCATTTACTCAAATTGCCGAGCTATTTGAAAAAACAGAAAGCTGGGCACGAGTCACCTATCACCGAGCTAAAATAAAACTAAGGGAGAATTTGTGATGAATATATCCTGTGATATTATCAGGGACTTGCTTCCACTTTATCATGACAAAGTCTGCAGCGAAAAAAGCCGCAAATTAGTGGAGGAACACTTGACATCTTGTAATAACTGTAAATTAGAGCTAGAGCAGATTCATGCAGACATAAAAGGGGTAAATAATATGGAAGATACAAAACCGATTCGCGAAATCGCTAAAAAGTGGAAACGTGATAAAAATTCTGCTTTTCTTAAAGGAACCATGTTGGTTTCAGTTCTTTCTTGCATTGGTTGTTCCATTGCATATAATGCCATTGGAAGTTATGTTGCGGCAGACGGCACATTAGTGGAGCCATTTGGTTTTATTCCGCTTGCTTACCTGTTTGGATTCATTGCACTTTTATCTGGCGTCGGTTTAGGCATTGTTTCAATCGTAAAGCGCATACGGAGAGTGAAATTCCATTGAACAATCAATAGTTTTACTCAATCACTAATATGATAATTACAATGAACTTAATTAAGAGGTGAAGGCATGAGTGAGCTAAGCTTAAAAAATGCTACAGAATTTTGGGAAAAACAAGATGAGGGCAGCGTAAAAATGGAACGTTTAGCACTTATACAAGAAATGGAGAAATTTATTTCAAGTCATAATACTTGTGCATTGGCAACAGGGGCCGAAGATTTCGTACGTTGTACACCCATAGAATATACCTATAAAAACGACGCTTTCTGGCTATTTTCTGAAGGCGGATTGAAGTTTCGGGCTTTATCAAAAAATAATAACGTTTGCCTTGCAATATTTGATTCATTTACAGACTTTAATAGTTTGGCTGGTATGCAGATATCGGGAAAAGCAGAAATGATTGATATGTGGTCTGAGGTGTACCTTAATACTCTGGCATTTAGAAAGATAAATCCGGAAGTACTTAAAAAGTCAGGAAATCAACTTTACTTAATTAAGATAAAACCAACCCGTATAGACTACCTCTGCTCTGAGTTTAAAAAGCTTGGATTTGATGTCAGGCAGCACATTATATTTAGTGCCGAAAATGCGTTAAGTTAAATTGATTCGTGCTACTATTCTATTAATAATTATTTACAGAGAAGGTATAAAGGTGGAAACAGGTATTACAATTCGCATGGCAACCGAAGCCGATGCAACAGACATCTTAGAAATCTATGCACCCTACATAACGGACACGGCTATTACTTTTGAGTATCATCTACCCTCCGTTGAAGAATTTGCTACGCGTATTCACTTTACTTTAGCTAAATATCCCTTTATTGTTGCGGAGGCGAATAACCAAATCATCGGCTACGCATATGCATCTTCGTTTAAAGAACGGGCAGCTTATCATTGGGCAGTTGAAACCACAATATATATAAAACAAGATTGCCATGGCCAAGGTGTAGGAGGCAGACTATATATAGCCTTAGAAAAAATATTGATGAAACAGAATATTCTCAATCTAAATGCCTGTATAGCCTATACTTCGGTTGAAGATGAACATTTGAACAATGCAAGTACATACTTTCACGAACACGTGGGATATCAGAAAGTTGGACACTTCTCAAAATGCGGATATAAATTTGAAACTTGGTATGATATCATTTGGATGGAGAAACTGATTGGAGAACACTCTGCCACACCCAAATCAATGATTCCTATTACTGAGTTGCAAATTGATGGCATGCTTTAAATAAAACTACAATAAAAGGAAATAATTGAAGTAAAGAAATAAAGGAGATCAGAAAATGAGTAGAGTTTTATATATTAAAGCAAATGCAAAAGAAGAAGGTCAATCAAGAACTTTCAAAATATCGGATAGCTTCATAGAAGAGTATAAGAAAGCTAACCCAGATGATGAAATTATTACTTTAGACTTATATAAAGAAAGAATTGACTTTCTGCCAATTGGAAAGCTTGCTGAACTGCATGCTCCTGAACCTGGAACTGGTAAAGATCACCCAATATTAAAATATGCGTTTCAATTTTTAGATGCAGATAAATATGTCATTGCAGAACCTCTTTGGAATTTAAGTATTCCAGCTATCCTGAAAGCATACATTGATTACATTTCGGTTGCTGGAATCACCTTTCAATATACAGCTTCAGGTCCTGTTGGATTATGTGCGGGTAAAAAAGCGGTGAACATTGTTGGAAGAGGCGGAGAGTATTCCTCTGAACCTGCTGCCTCCTTTGAAATGGGTGACAGATATTTAAGGACAATCTTTGGATTCCTTGGAATAACCGATTATACAACAATCGCAGCAGAAGGCCTAGATGTATTGGGAAATGATATCGATACTATCCTTGGAAATGCTATTATGAAAGCGAAAGAAATAGCGAAAAACTTTTAAATAGCCTTTCAGATGGCTATTTAAGTATGTAATTTTAGTTTATATAAAAGCTCCAGGATTTCAACCGTACAAGAGGCTCGGCGCTATATGGCGTCGAGCCTCTTACATAACAAATCCGCATGTTTCATAATCTTCTCTTTTAATTAAAACTGCCTCAAATTATGTTATAATATGCAGAAATATAATAAGAAGAATCAATAAAAAAAGATTGCATTATTATTGAGAATAGAGTGGGTTAAGACATGGAAAACGCAAAAAAAAGAAGAAGATTTAAAAAAAGCTATATTATATTAATCATATTCATCATAGTTTTGGCAGCTTCTGTTGCGTTCGTTCAATTTACATCTTTAGGACATAGAATGACTGTTCCTTATCGTAATTTTACAGAATTGAGGAATCATGTATTCGTAGCTAATGATTATTCAGGAGATCTTGACAACGTAATCTCGATTCTTGATGAATCCATGACAAGAGTTTCTGATTTTTGGGGGAACACAGAAAGTTCTCCTATTATCATTATCTGCGATAATGATAAAACACTAAAAAAATTGGGTGGCGATCATGATACCACTTCGGTTGTCATTTTCAAAGCATACAGTTATATTTCAATTTCTTCCCAATATCTCAGTGTTGATGTAGTAGCTCATGAAATGACTCACGCAGAGTTACATACTCGAATTTATGATGGTAAACTACCACAAAAACTTGTCCCAACTTGGTTTGACGAAGGTGTTGCTTCTCAAAATGACTATCGCACAAAATATAACGATGAGGCATGGAGCGCTGCAACAAACAACGGCTTAGACATCATTGACTTAAACGAAATTGACACAGCTCCCGAATTTTATAGCGGAACGGCATCCGACCGAGTATATCGATACATCGTGAGCCGACATGAAGTCAAGGAGTGGATTGGGCGTAACGGCATCGACGGTTTAATCGAACTCCTATCAAAGGTCAATAGTGGGGATAACTTTGATCAGTTATATTCCAAAAAATGAGTTGGAGCTTAGTCTATGCGTAGCATGTACTACATATCTTACCAACAGGAGTACAAGGAGGGTTTGATATGGACATGAATAAGATAAGTATTGTACAAAATGACTACCAGTATCTATTGTATTTACCAAATAATACTTGCATAGGTCAGATCGCATTTCCCAACGACCATCAGTACTTACAGGATGCCAAGGCACTGGAACCCATAACAAAGGCTTTGTCGGCTCGTTGGGGCATTGCCCATCCGTTTAAAAAGCACAAATTGGGTCGGGGACAGCTTTGAAAGCTGTCCCCTTTTTATCAGCCGCAAATTTCCGATGTAAGGTAATTAAGATTATTGCTATTTCAATTAAACGGGCACCTCTGTAGAGCTTTACCATATTATCTGAAAAACAGTCTCAAATATTAGTGAAATTGATTGCTGGTTCAAAATCAATCATTTTACATAGACTGGAAACAAGAATATACTGAGATCACCATTCCCTGTAAGAAGAATGATTGTAGAAGCTATTACATTCTTCCTACCAGTGGGCATCTATTTTACTTG
>JAQSXG010000473.1 GCA_029256785.1 Neobacillus sp. | reverse complement strand
CTTTCTAAAAGTATTTTGTAAGCTAGTAGTGCAATATCACCCTTTCTTTTTATTTCTCTATAGAGAATAAATATTCATATCGGTAAACATAAGTGTAAATAAAAATTCGCATCTAGTTTACTGATACGAATAATTGTTGTTTATATAATAACAGTATTATTAGTGGATTGTCAATCTTATTTTTGCTAATATATAATTAAGTTCTATATTAGAAAACTTAAAGGGTGATAAAACTGGATATTGGGTCGAAAATACGTGCAATAAGGAATAGAAAGAAAATAACAATTGCACAAATGTGTGAAGGAACCGGGCTTTCGAAAGGATTTATTAGCAATATAGAAAACAATAACACCTCCCCGTCCATTAGTACGCTGCAAACCATTGCAGGTTATTTAGAAGTTCCTTTACCCTACTTATTATTGGAAAAGAAACAACAAATGCGAGTTGTTAGAAAAGACGGAAGGACAACAACAACGTTTAATCACTTAAAGATTGAACATATTACCTCAATGGGCGGTTTAAGTTTGAGAAGTGTTGAGTTTCCGCCGGGAGCCTCCATTGGCGATGCCCACGCACATGAAGGGGAAGAATGTCATTTAGTATTGGAAGGAAAGGTTCTTGCGGAACAAGGCGAAGACTCCGTTACATTAAGTGAAGGCGATTCTTTCAGTTGGAATGCCAGTGTGCCTCATACCGTAAAAAATATTGGCGATGGTAAAGCCGTTGTATTAATCGCTATTTATTCAGATACGGAACTGAATGACCTTTTTTAACTTTCAACTATCAAGTAAAAAAGTGAAGAATCGTTTCTTCACTTTTTTTCTCCTATGAAGTTTTCATCTCTTGTTTTATTTCTACACAACGCCCTGGGATTGGAAATAACTTCCCTGCATTTAATAAATTGTCCGGGTTAAATATTTCTCTAATATTTGTTTGGGCAATAATCTCTTCATCACTAAATACAAAACGCATTTCTTCCCGTTTTTCGATTCCGACGCCATGCTCACCCGTAATGGTTCCGCCTACATCGGCGCACGCCTTTAGACAAGCACTACCAGCTTCTAATGCCGCTTCAATTTCTCCTGGATTCTTTGCATCAAACAGAACAAGTGGATGAAGATTGCCATCTCCAGCATGAAAAATATTTGCTATTCGCAAACCATATTCTTCACTAATCTGGTTAATTTTTCGCAAAACGTTAGGTAGCTTACTTCTAGGGATCACACCATCCTGAACGAGATAATCTGGGGAAATAGCACCCATCGCTCCAAATCCAGTCTTGCGATTGGCCCACCACCTTCCTCTTTCTTCTTCATTTCTTGCGGCACGAACATCTCGTACATTTCTTTTCTTACACACATCCAAAATTTGATTGATTTGTTCCTCAATTCCTGCGGAAATTCCGTCGACCTCAATCAATAAGACTACTTCTATATCCTTTGGGTGCCCCACAGGAAATGCTGCTGCTTCGACTCCCTCAATAGCTATTTTGTCCATCATTTCAAGTGCAGCAGGGACAATACCAGCAGAAATAATATCAGAAACAGCTTGGCTTCCGTCTTCTACCTTATCAAAATAAGCAAGAACGGTTTGTTTACTTTCGGGACTCTTCAAGATGCGCACGGTTATTTTCGTTACAATTCCTAACGTACCTTCCGATCCTGTTATTAATCCTAGTAAATCATAGCCTGGTTCATCTACAATCCCATTTTTTCCAATCTCAATAATCTCTCCATTCGGCAAAACCACTTCAAGACCAAGTATATGATTGGTTGTCACACCATACTTCAAACAGTGTGCACCGCCAGCATTTTCGGCAACATTCCCGCCAATCGTACAGCAATACTGGCTTGACGGATCTGGGGCATAGTAATACCCTTTGGCAGAGATGGAATTGGTTAGCATTAAATTGACAAAACCAGGTTCAACAATGGCTCTTCGGTTTTCAAGATCAACACTTAGGAGCCTTTTCATTCTGACCATACTAATAATTACCTCACCGTTTACAGGAATGGCGCCTCCGCTCAACCCCGTTCCGGCACCGCGGGCTAGAAATGGAAGCTTGTTTGCTGAGCAATACTTTACAATCTCTGAAACCTCCTTCGTATTCCTAGGAAAGACAACGGCTTTAGGTAGATGCTTATGGATCGTAAAACCATCACAGTCATAGGCTAGTAAGTCTTCTTGGTGATATAAGATTGATTTTACACCACCAACAATGGCTGCAAGATTTATGATATGCTTGTCATTTGTTTTAATTTTTTTCGGTGCCATAAGTCATCTCCCCCTTCACCCGCTCATCATCTTTCTGATAAGCCCAGTCAAGAAGCTGAACCGTATGAACAATTTTTTGATTTCTCCCATATTTTTGAACTCCTACTGCCATTTGGAGCATACACCCGGGATTCCCCATAGAAATCATTTCTACCTCTTCGGGCACATTTTCCATTTTACTTTTAAGAACAGCATCAGCCATTTCAGGATTAGTAAGATTATAAATCCCCGCACTTCCACAACAGCGGTCTGAATTGGGCATCGCAATCAATTCAACACCAGGAATATCCATTAACAGCTCTCGGGGCTGCTGTCTTACTCCCTGTCCATGGGCCAAATGACAGGCATCATGATACGTTACCCGGGTTTTCATCTCTGCTTTAGGTTTAGTAAATCCTGATTCATGTAAATATTTCGAGATATCTTCTACCTTTTGTTCGAATGTCTCCGCTCTTCGTTTCCACTCTGGTTCTTCACGGAATAATTCCGCATACTCCTTCATCATGCACCCGCACCCTGCGGCGTTAACAATTATTTTTTCAGCACCTTCAAAAGCTTCTATATTTTGCTTTGCCAGCTTTCTTCCCATGTCTCGATCACCGGCATGGACGTGCAGTGCACCGCAGCAGGTTTGATTTTTTGGTATACTGACATCGTTCCCGTTCCTGGTAAGTACATTAATTGTAGCTTCATTAATATCACTAAACATGACGTCCATTACACAGCCTGTCAGTAAGGCAACCTCTTGCTTGGTTTCATCTTTTGCTTTAATGAGCGTATGACTTTTATATTTCTTTCGAACAGACGTTTTCACCTCTGGCATAATCGATTCCATCTCAACTAGATGCTTTGGCATAATATTGATCAGTTTTGTTTTTCGTACAGCCTTTTGCATTCCGCTTTTCTGGTAAAACTTTAAAATACCGCCTAGCCGATTAAGGCGGGTTTGATGGGGAAATACACCGTGGAGAAAGAATTTATTTACTGCTTTCTTCATGCCTGTGAGCGGTATCGCTTGTCGAACTTGTCCGCGTGCCTCCTCAATAAGTCCACCTACATCCACATTTGCAGGACAAGCAGTTGTACAGGCCCGACAATCAAGGCAAGCAAAAACCGGATCCATAAATTGCTCGTTTACCGTCAACTTGCCTTCTGCAACTGCTTTAATGAGATAGACACGTCCACGAGGTGAATGCTGTTCCTCCCCTGTTTGCTCATACGTTGGGCAAGATTCTAAGCACATGCCACAGTGAACACAATCAGCCCACTTTTTTTCATCTGGCAGGTCTTTCCAAAGATAATTACCAAGAGTTGTTTGACAAGGAATATTCTGTTCTCGTTCCTGTACACTCATTTTAAATCCCCTCTATAAAGCGATTTCGGTTCAATATTTTGTTTGGATCGATTTTTTGTTTAATTCCTGCAAATAGAAAATGGGAGGCTGATCTTTCACCCCATACATTTATTTCCTGACGGAGTGCATAAGGCAGATGTTTGATAATGGCATAGCCTCCGAGAGATACTGCTTTCTCTCTTAAAAGTTGACTAGAAGTAACAACATCTTGACTGGCACCGCGGATGGTCAGATTACACAAGCCATTTCCTAAACAGCCATGGGCTTGAATCGAAACATGACAGGAATCCTGAATAATCTCTGACTCTTGTAAAATTTTTATACTATCCAGATTAACAACTCCGATTTTTAATGTAGCTTCTGTTTGATAATGTTCTAATTTTCTATTACCGTCGGGATGAATTTGATAAAATTGATTCCAAAAGGATTCCACTTCTTCTATTTGCGTTTTGAATGTTAGGCTGGTACGTTGCGGGGCAATTCTCCTAATATACTCTTCTTGGTACTGTACAGAACTTTTTACATCTTCAAAAGAAATCATTAATGTATATTGTTTAATTTTTGTCAGGG
>JAQSXG010000472.1 GCA_029256785.1 Neobacillus sp. | reverse complement strand
CAGTGATTTGAACAATTGCAATTATAAGTGTATGATCTCATTTTTACAACAAACCCATTAAATGCGGGTTATTTTTATGCTTTCGGGCAGGAACGGAAGTGGCAAATGGAAAAGAGTTACAAACGGAGATTTTGCAACGCCTCACGCGAGTAGAGACAAAATTAGACATGCAGCTCAATGCAAAAGACATAGCCGCAGAAGCTTTGCAAAGCACAAAGGCTGCGCGCACTATAGGCTGGATGATCTAAAGGAGTTTGTAGATATAGCCAGCCAAGCGTTGTCCATAAGCGTAAGCAATCAAGCCCGGCTCGAAAAATAGAAAAAGTGGTTTACATGGCTGGCCACTACTGTATTTGGGGTAATTATTTTGGGAATTATTGGATCCATAATTGAAACATGGAAAGCCAGTTTTTTACCTGGGACGCCCTGTCAGCACTTGCGGGGGCGTATTTGCTCAAAGGATTGTTTGGAGATTATAAATTGGGCGGCGAAAGCGTCCAAAAGAGAGATCACCGAAGAGGACGCACTTTTTCTGAATACGGTTATGCTGGCACGGCAGAATGGAGTTAGGGTTTAGTATCTGGAGGCCAAATTGGAAAACAACCGCCTCCACAATTATCTGGAAGGCGGTTTAATCACTTTATATTACAAATGCACAAGAAATAATAACCAATAGAATGAAGAGAACAAGAATTTCACCTGTAGAAGTTCCAAAACCACCAACTCCGAGTGCGCCCATATTTACCCCTCCTTCCGGCTTGCATTTTGTATATTATGAAGGGCAAGAGTCGTGTGATTGGACTGATAAAAAATATACGCTTGGTAAGAGGGACAAGTTCCCAGCTAAGTAAAATTTCATATGTTGTGCTGTGGTGCACCCTCCGACTGCCGCCACAATGGTATTTTCCTATTCTATAGATAGACGGTTGCACACGGTGCTCCGTCTATTTCTAATTAGTAGATAAGACAATGACGGCTTCGGATCTGGCGTTCTTGAATACGGTGCTGGATGGTCGGGTTGATCGAGGGATTGAAGTATAACATGGCATGGATGCAGAAAAAAAGCAGCAGCAGGAGTAGAAGCCCACCAAATAATGGCGGGCTTTTTGTTTATGTAGATGGACTTTAACGATTTATTGCTCCAACGAATTTGTCACCTGTATTTTTCCAAACCAATCGATTACCAAATGTATTGATACGCTATGTAAAATTACATATAATAGTAATGGAGTGTAAAATCACAGCTCGGTTGGTAGTCCGAGCAATCGAGTATTCTTTCAACTCGTGTCAGTAGCCTTCCCCCTCGGGATGTCCAATACTCTATTTTGTTTATAGAGGGGTGTTTTTATGAAGCTTACCGTTTATTTTGATTTGCAATGCCAATTCTGGGTGGGGATTATTGAATCCGAGGAAAATAATAAATTAAAAGCTGCTCGCTTTATTTTTGGAAAAGAACCAAAAGAAGCAGAAATCCTGGAATTTATCAATTTTCATATGCTGCCACTGATAAACCGAGTCACACAAACGATTCAAACAAAGCTTAAGGATGAAAGGCGCATTAATCCAAAACGACTAATAAGGCTTGCCGCTAAAGAATTGCAGCAACATGGAGCATCAACTTATGCTCAAGATTCAGTGAAATTGGAGCTCGAAAATCGAAAAAAAGAAAGCAAAAAAAATTCTAGGCAAGACCAAGAAGAAATAAAAGAGAGAAAGTATGAACTAAAAAGTCAAAAGGCAAAATTGAAACATCGTGGGAAATAGATAGTTATTAATAACAGAGGTTAGTACAGTTAATATCAGATACTCCATAATGCTACATCGTTAACTCAGCATCTATCGATAAGACAATTCATAATCTCCCTTTACGCTCCCATAGGTGAAGGTTTTTTTATATAGGTCAGGAAAAGTTTCCTTACCACCAAGCGAACGGGAATTTAAAGAGCCCTCGATCCCGAAGGAAAGAGGGTTTATTTGGTTTGTCCAGGTCAGGAAAAGCTTCCGTACCCACTGGTGTGTGTACGGAGTAAAATTTTATTTTACCAATCGAAGATGTGAATTAGGTTGCGAGTAGATCGTTCGGAATTCAGAATCATTCAAATTCAGGACTTGACTTAAATCAGAAATGGAATAATTAAGCTCGGTCTGATGGAGTTTAATTATTTCGTCAAGAAGTCGAGGAGTCTCCTTGGGAGGAGCTAATTCTTCTGGTTCTTTTTTTCTATAACCTGATTTGCTCAATAGTTCCCACAAGTACTTATTCTGTCCCTCATTTATCTTTCCTAATGCAGCTGCTCTCATTAAAAGAGCCGCCATAGATACCTTCCAAAATAATTTCAGAGATGCGAGCTTTTGAATAGTCACATTGCTGAGTGAAGATGATATTTCGGATTTTGGCATTAAAAACTCTGATGCAAACCTGTCAGCTTGATCCTCAATATCAGTTTCTTCACTTGGCGGTTTTCTGTGCATTATTATATGTCCTAGTTCATGGCATAAAGTAAATCTAATCCTATCCATTGACCTATTGAAATTAGTGAAAATTAAAGGCGGAGTGTTAGGGTGAAATACCGTGATGGCATCAATGTTCGATTCTTCAAAATCGAAAGGAACGACAATTCCGCCTGCTTCTTCAATAATTTCAATAACATTCTCTATGGGACCTTGAGGTATTAGCCAATTGGCTCTCACAATTTGGGCAATTTGTGCTACGTCACCATTAAACTTATCAGGGTCCATATGAGGGAAATTTGGTTCACCTAGATCGATAGATTTGAGCAGCGAAGCGATTTCCATTCGTCTTGCTTCAAGTTTTGCATATATCTTATTTAATACCTTCTGTGGAACGGTTTGTCGTTTCCTGTGGTAGAACTCGCTAAGACCAACGCCGTGCACACGTTCATTTCTTTGAAAAAAACTCGCAGGATAATCTAGTGCCCTGGCTATATCTTGAAGCTCGTCTATCGTTAAAGCGATTAAACCGTGCTCGATTTTTGACATTTTTCCTTGCGATAATCCAAGAACCTTAGAGAGTTCAATCTGACTTATGCCTCTCGATTCCCTGCCTAGCGTTATCAATTGTTTGTTATATTGAACTTCATTAAATGTCACCTGCATTTATATCACCAACATTCTTGTCTTTTCCCTTGATTTTTGGTTTTCTACGTGATGGTTTTTCTTTGGCTGATCCAGTAAAAGGGAGAACGTCAGAAACATATTCAGTTGATGTAATATCCCAAGTCCAAACGTTGTCATTACCATACCTATAGGCAACGTGAATCTGACCAACCCCAGTCTCTAAGGCATTTGGTATATAACCTACATGTAGTAAAGCGTCTGGAGGCATTCCATCCAATTCTAATTGAGTAAGGTCTTGAAGGTTAAGTGACATTGCTTGTTGAGTGTTTATTCCACCCGACAGTAGTTTTTTATTAAATTTGTTAAAACGTAGGACGATTGTGTCTTTAATAACCATAATGAAAAGACCTCTTTTTTTTGTAAAACGGACTGATGATGTCTCTTCAAATTCAGCTTCTAGCCCCTTTTTTATTAGATCATGACATATGGACGCGTCGGATCGCGATGAATGCTCATGCCTAACGCCTGAATAGGCTGGGCCGCTGAAGTAATAGTTTATTTTACCAACAATCACTTTATGTAGCCGGTCAATGTATGGCTTCAATAATTCTTGAGCATCTGCTTTACGTATTGGATCCAAAATAATCGCCTCCCTATATAAGGTTTTAACATAGTTCTATTCTATCATCATTAACAGCAAAATCAACAGAAATTATTCCAAAAATTATTCCTGAACAAAAAAACCTTCATACCTGAATGAGTGTAGGTCTGGAACTGTTCCTTGCATTAATCCCAAACGCTAGTAATTTCAAAAAAAGTTTTCATTTCTTATGTCTGGCTTATTTATTTTATGGAGGATTTTGGATATTCTTGTAGAATTATGTATTGTCGTCTAGACAATTACAAAGTCAAAGGGAGATCATATTGAATGTTTGACGATGCTACTGAAATAATGAACAAGAGTCTAGCGTATCCACTAATGTTCATCGTAGGGTGTTTAGCTACTTACTTTTTTGTTCTTGCCATTTTGTACTATCGATTCTTATACCCGATGATACCTGAAGCGATTGCCAAAATTGTTTTATTTATTGGCGCATTCGCTATCCTTATCCTATGTGTGGATCG
>JAQSXG010000471.1 GCA_029256785.1 Neobacillus sp. | reverse complement strand
CCCGTACGGATCGGTCGCCGTCTTCGCTTGTCCGAAAGCGTTGTAACGATACGCCTTCGTGTTGCCAAGCGCATCGGTCTCCGATATTTTCCGCCCCAGCTTATCGTAGGTGTAGCTGACGCCTCCGCCGTCGGGGTAGGATACTCCGGCCAACGTACGGTCGGCGTTATATGCATACTCCGTTGCATAACCGCGGGCATCGGTCTTTTTCGTTACGTTCCCCAGCACGTCATAAACAAAGCTCGTCCGGTAGCCGAGCGCATCGGTCTGCGCGATCAGACGTTCACTACAGATATAAATATCCTCTACAATCGTCGCGCGATTAGCAGCCGCCTTCAGGAATAGCTAAGGTTTCTTCTGTTTACGCTTGGCAAACATTCGATCTCGAATGCGATTAAACTCCTCCAACTGCCGCTTGGAATATCTGCGCCTATCAATATGCCCATCTCGGAGCTTGCGGCGAAACTGTATTTCCAAATAGGTGCAAAGGATGAAACTTGGAGCCGCTAGCACTAAAGCCCATCCGAAGGAAATGTCCGAGGGAATCGGCATATTGTAGCTCCTTATTAGAAAAGTTTGTTAGCATCGATTATCGTTTCTGGCGTAAATGATCCCACAGCAATAAACTGACTTCGCATGGGGCGACTCGCATAAATCTCCACAGTATAAAATATGAAAATATTGGGATTAATTTTAATATACTACTTTAAAGGAGTTTTTACAAGTAATAATAACGTCTTTATAACCCTGCAATTTACTTAACCACTCTCCTACTCTTGAATAGAGGTGGTAATATGTCAGATTTACGCAAATCAGTCGGAAACAGAATAAGAGACATTAGAAAAGCCAAGGGACTTACCCAGCAGCAATTGGCGGAGCAGTCGAACTTGGATGATGCCTATATCGGAGCCGTGGAGCGGGGAGAACGCAATTTCTCTATAGACACACTTGAGAAAATAGTTAATGCCCTTGAAATTCAATCGATGGAACTGTTTCCTGTGAAACATAGCTTGAGCGCCGTTACTATTGCCCGACAAAAAGCTAAGGATGAATTCGCTGCCATGATCGACAACCTATCGAAGGAGCGTATCGAAGCAATTTTAAGGATAAATGAGGAGTTGTGTCGGGCTTTGAAATAAAACATTATAGTGGGATCGATCCTATACACGTAATATATCGAGGATGAATCATACGAGTGAACTTAGCCACTTATCGTTCGACACTGGATGGCATAACAAAAAGAAACCTTGAGAGGCATACAGCCGATCAAGGTTTCTTGGTATCAGTTTAAAAAACGGATAAAAAATCTCGAAAACCAGAACCAAAGTCAATTTTAATGCTTTCTCATGCCTAGTGAGTTCATTAAGGGTTCTCTACAGAGTATTCTTTTTCATCGGGGAGATCGTCAAAATTGAAGTTATTTTGATTAATGTCACTTCTCATTTTTGTAACCTTATCTGTGATATCTGAAATATTCTTTATCCACTCATTAATATAATGTATAACCATTCTCCCTGAAATTCCAATTTGTATTGCTCTTCGATTTAATGGGTTTCCATAGATGTCCCTATCAGGATCCCACTGACACCTAACTTCCGCTTCCTGAAGCCTTTGCTTCCATTGTTGATGAGTCTTATATACCCTTTCCTCGAAGGAAGATAGTACGGCGTTTTTTAAAATTAAATCGAACCCTTCCCTTAACAAATCAATTGCTAAGATTCTTTCTTGGTTTTCTTTTGTTGCCCAACCTGAACGATACATCATCCATAAAAATGAAGGCTTTATCCATGTCGTTCTTTCTTTTTTGAATGTTTGACCAAACTTACCTAAATTTACTGCTTCATCTGCAATTTTGTTACTGTAAGCCTGATAAACTCTAATTGTATTTTCATCATAATTTGCAAGAATTACTCTACTCTCAGCCATTATATACTCTACTTTTAAAGACGTAGTAATCACCTTCGTTCTAGAGGGAATTGTTTGCTCGATCCCCTCATTGTGCTAATCAATCAAGGAGTTATTTTCCTAGCATTTGTTGCGTACTTAGTTTCCTATTAAACCTTTTCCAGCACCCTATGTTGTAAAGCTTAAGAGCATGGTGATTTACGGAAATCACCATGCTCTTAAGATAATTCAGGAAACTACCATCGCCAATACTTTGAACCTTGAGAAACTATTAGCCTATCCAACCATTTGGCAAAGTCTCCTTTAAGAGACTCCCATTCTTCTACCCCATATCCTTGATCACCATCAATAATATAATTTTTACCCTTAGTTTGATATTTATCAAGATCGAAGAGGAGAACATCACCGTCACCTAACCAAGTAGCAAAAACAATAAAAGATTTGCCAATGTCTGTTCCATACTTTCTCAACTCGTTTGTAGCCGGAAGGATTTCTTGTAATCCAAGAATCTTACATCCCCATTGACCATATTTGATATCTTTAAACATCACAGATCCGTTGTTAATGAGTAAAAACTCTTTGTATTCTTTTGGCAAAAGAATGTCATTTTCTCGTTCGAATGCTTGAATTTCCTCAATTGAAGCAGGTTCTCTAAACTCAAAACCAGCTTCAGATAACTCCCCGCCTTCAGTTTGTGCAAAAAGCGTAAATTGGTCAGAAAGTCGGTTTTTTAAAATAGTTAGTGGTAACATATTCCTCCTCCTTAATCTCCAGAATAATCACGCCAAAATGAATTAAATTCCTTATGATCAGGGTCTCTAAGTACTGGAACTAAATTATCGAAGTCATTCGTTCCACCGTTCCACCATATTCTCTAGGTTGAATGTGATGGATGTCGTACTGCTCCCATCCACCCTCTGGTGTTTCATATCCTCTATCATACCATTCCTTGATATAGTTACCCCTGTCTTGTTTCGTCCAATCTACTCTCTCATCTTTCGGAACCTTGGAAAGCTCGCCCTCGGGGAAAGAGATATTCTCACCAGAATTACCCGTCCCCTATGTTGTAAAGTTGGTTTATCTGAAGGTTTGCTCGGGTCATACATGTGCTTTTCAGCAGGGGGATTGACAAAATCAGCAGGGTCACTTCCGCCACCCGATTTAGTAGGTACAGATTCACCCGTCCCCCAAGTTGTAATCTTAAACTGGAATAAAGAAGGTGGCAATCGGGTTTCCAATTACCACCATTATACCAGCTTGCCTGAGGTTCAAAACATCCGATATACAATCTACTGCTAATGCATTCTCAAAACACTGTCGCCCATCTTCGGTTAGTTAGCTTGATACTGTTCTTCTGATTCTTTTATCAATGTATTCTTATTCTTCCAGACAAGTTTTTGTATCACCCCGGAATTTGCACTTCCTTTTTGCCAATTTTTCAAGTAACCATCATACACTTCAAAATACGAAAGTATCTCATCACATTTTACTTTTACAAAATTCTTTTCAGAATCATCCCAGACATATAGTGCATAACTATTATTCATAGCACCCTCATCTTCTAAAAATTGAATGTCTGCATAACCGTCCATATTGACATCTAAAAATTTAATAGCGATATCTTCATTAAAACCTGATGCCTCTGCGGACAATGTCAGCAGGTTTTCGCCTTTCTCATTTTTTAACGTAAAATTGTTCATATATTTTTTATTATCGAAATTTAATTCAGCAGAATATTTTGTTCCACCTTTACCTTGAATGATGTCATACTTAGCTCTTTCGAATTTGTTTTTATTATAATAAATAGTCTGATTAACATTGGTTGTAAAAGAGTTCGCGCATTCTATTTTTAGTTTATTCACCTCATAATTCGCTGTAGGATTATTTTTGAATAGATAAATTTCTAAAATGCTATAATCAGATTCAACTAAATAGCAAGCATCCCTGTAGCAAACTACATAATGAGTCAGCCCTCCTCCTGTTACACTATATAAATTGATGATTCCAGAATCATCGGTTACATTATGATAAATCCTGATTTTCTCATAATTAGGGGACAGATCACTTAAATATGAGATAATGTTTTCCGTATTGAAGAAATCTTGTTTTTTTATCGCCCGAATTGCAATGGTCATATGAGTTGCTGGCCGAACTTTTCCTTTATCGATTTCAAGCTTAAATGTTTCATTATGATCGCTACTTGTATCAGAGACTATATGATATCCATCAAAATTAATCGAAAGTTTACCGTACTGTATTTGCTTATGGGTTTCATCTTTATATGTTTTAACATCAATGGAT
>JAQSXG010000470.1 GCA_029256785.1 Neobacillus sp. | reverse complement strand
TATATGAAATATCAGTAGAAATATTACAGATGCTTTCTTTTTATCGATTTGAAAGATTGAGTTGTATTTTTCCTGAATTAATTAAGGCTCAAACTTTTAAAGTTGCAGTATGCCAAAACCCGTGGAGTAATAGTTTGAATTTAGATATCGATAATTATTTTGCAGTACTGCGTAAAAATTTTTTGCCAAATTTGATAAAAGCAGCAGAAGAAATTAATAAGAAAAAATAAAATAGGTTTGTATTTACTATGAGTAAAAGAATATTAATCAAATCCTAAGTTGTTAATTTATCATAGGGAAGCTAAACTGGAATTTTGTAGAGCAAGATAATTTTTTGGAGGAGGCGACCGAGGAATAAATATGAAGAACAGAACCTATATTTCAATTGACTTAAAATCTTTCTACGCTTCGGTCGAGTGTATTGAACGAGGGCTTGATCCACTGACTACTAACCTTGTCGTTGCCGATGCAAGCCGCACTGAAAAAACTATCTGTCTCGCCGTCTCTCCCTCCCTCAAAGCTTATGGTATTTCTGGTAGGGCAGGCTGTTTGAGGTCGTGCAGAAGGTTAAGGAAGCAAATGCGGCACGGCTACGCAAAGTACCAGGACGCACCTTTTTGGGCGCCTCCTGTAATGATACTGAATTGAAATCCTCACCGGGTCTTAAGTTGGATTACATTGCTGCTCCACCGAGGATGGCATATTATATAGATTACAGTACACGGATTTACAATATCTATTTGAAGTATATTGCGCCAGAAGATATTCATGTCTACTCTATTGATGAGGTATTCCTTGATGCCACTGATTATCTGAACACCTACAATCTTTCAGCGCGTGAGCTTGCTACGAAAATGATTCTGGATGTACTCAAAACAACAGGCATTACAGCAACGGCGGGAATTGGTACAAACCTGTACCTTAGCAAAATTGCTATGGATATTCAGGCAAAGCACATACCGGCTGATAACAATGGTATGCGGATTGCCGAGCTGGACGAAATGAGCTATCGTCGTTCCCTGTGGTCACATCAGCCTCTAACAGACTTTTGGCGTGTTGGAAGAGGATATGCTAAGAAGCTGGAGGAACAAGGTCTCTTAACCATGGGAGATATTGCAAGATGCTCTCTTGGTAAAACTGACTATTACTACAACGAGGACTTGCTATACAAGTTATTTGGGATTAATGCGGAATTGTTGATTGACCATGCGTGGGGTTGGGAGCCCTGCACCATTGCCGATATTAAAGCGTATAAGCCAAGCACAAACAGTATTGGATCGGGGCAGATGCTGCATTGTGCCTATACTTTTGACAAAGCCAAGCTGATTGTACGGGAAATGACTGATCTGCTGGTACTTGATCTGGTAGATAAAAGGCTTGTAACCGACCAGCTTGTTTTGACGGTCGGATATGATATTGAAAATTTGACAAACGCGAAGATAAAGCGATCCTACCATGGAGAAATCGTCACTGACCACTATGGACGTTCCGTTCCGAAATCTGCCCATGGTACGATAAATCTTGGCAGGCAAACCTCCTCTACAAAGTTAAACATGGATGCCGTCACAGAATTGTTTGAACGTATCGTTGATAAAAATCTCCTGATTAGAAGAATCAATATCACAGCGAATCATGTTGTGAATGAGGCAACCGTTCAAAAGACAGAGAACTTTGAGCAGCTTGATCTTTTTACGGATTACACGGCTCTACAGGCGAAAAAAGAAGAGCAAGAAGCTGAACTTGCACGAGAAAAAAAGATGCAGCAAGCGGTGCTGGAGATAAAAGAGAAACACGGCAAGAACGCCATTCTAAAGGGAATGAATCTGGAGGAAGGCGCAACCACAGCAGACCGGAATAGACAAATTGGAGGGCACAAGGCATGACGAGGACATATGACGATATCATCAATTTACCGTACCATGTTTCTGCGACACGTCCTCAGATGACAGCTATTGACCGAGCAGCTCAATTTTCCCCCTTCGCCGCATTGACCGGCTATGATGCCGCTATCAGAGAAACAGCAAGATTGACTGATGAGAGGGTAGAATTGGATGAATATAGGAAGGACGCTTTGAGCAATAGGCTACAAATCATAGAAGATCGGATTAAAGAGCATCCTGAAATTGCAATTACGTACTTTCAGTCGGATGTGAAGAAGAATGGTGGTACTTATATTACTGCTATTAGTAAGGCTAAAAAAATAGATGAATATGAACGGGTTATCGTTATGACTGATGGAACAGTAATCCCTATTGATGAAATAATTAGCATAGATGGAAAGATATTCGAAACTATGTGTGAAGGATGAATAATTACAAATTTTGAATTTATAAAGCTGAATTATTATTTACAGTAGGAGGATAAAAATATGGCACAATACCGTTTCTATTATGACGAATCAGAACATAGCAGAAAAATCAATCTTAATACGGTAAATGCTGAGAATTACTACGATAATTTTATTGCTGTTATTGTTGGTTGGAAAGTCGAAAGCGAAAAGTCGGTCTTTGAGAAGTATGCTGCATTCGAAGAAAGGTACACTGATCGCAAATCCAAAGAAGAATTAAAAAGTCAGACACTCAAGCAGAATCAATTTGAGAACGGATTTGCTTCCATGAATAAAAGTAATGTTTGCTTTCTTACTGATTTTCTTTCATTATTCGATAGTGATATTGCAGTCTACTTTGCAGTAATAAGTAAGATTGAATTTATTATTTCTCAGCTCTTTGATGGTTATGAGAATAGCTTTTTCTGTGATATGGATGCTATGAAGTATTCAATTGTAAAAGCAATTTTGATGTATCAACCAAAAGAAATAATTGAGGGTGTATTTGAAAATACAGGAGAACTTGTGGCAACTCTGAAAGCTTTTTTTGAAGATAGAATTCAACAAAACAAAGAAAACTTACCGTTAAAACAATGTGAAACTGAAGCTTTTGAAGAAATTCTAAGGATTTTATACGATATTCAAGATGTAAATACTATTGAATGGGATTATGATATAGCTTTTTGGGGGTTTAAACAATACCTGACGGAACGAGCAATAATTGATTTTACATTATCAATAGATAAAGAGGGAGAAAGTAGCAATACATTAAATGCAGCGAAACAGGTCGGTTTTAGTGCTGCCATAGAAGTGAATTCAAAACATTCAATAGGAGTACGTATTTCTGATATGTTGGCGGGAGTGCTTTGCAAACTGCTTAAAGCATTACATAATTCATTGCGATACAATTCTTTTGACGAACAACTTCAAAAGAAAATTCTAAGCAGGGAATGGTTTTTACTTAGCCAAGAGCAATTAGAATTGTATAAGAAGTTGTATATCATCGTCTGTAAATTAAATAACGCTTGGTATAAAACCTTTTCAGGTAAGTACTCTGATGACTTAATAATGTTGATTGCGCTTTTAAATTATATGAATCATTTTTCCTCGGCTGAAGAAATAAGAAAACAGAATGTCGATATGCAGGGCGAGTATTTTAACTCATATGTATGCGAGTGCCTTACAGATTATTTTGCACGAATGAGAAATAAACTTCCACTTGATCCAATATCATCAGATGCAAAGGATTATTTTTTTAATCGGAGAGGTGCAAAAGTATTTTTTGATGCACGACAGCAACCATTATTGTCGTTCAAGAATGGATGTTGCAAATGTAGTGTTCTCTCGATCGGATTTAGCAGAGACGGTATTCCATTGGCTACCATTGCAGAGCTTGAAAGGACTTACTGTTATAGGTTGCCTGATGATTTAAACGAGTGGGCAATGTTTGTAGTAGGACTGGCGAATATGGGAACAAATCTGTTTCCGGCGGAAGTTGTTTTTACAGAACATAAAGGTAAATTTTATGCCGATGTTTTATAACAAATTCCAGTTTAAATACGTGGAATATGATTCTTAAATATATATAGACAAAATCACTTATGATTTGGATGTATATGAGAATTTATCAGAGTCGTATTATGTAAAATGCATATAATTAACTCAATAGTATTGAAAGGAAAATTATTGTTATTATGAAAGAGACAAGAAAATCATTAGTAGAAAATATTCATGGTTTATTAAGTATATATAAGAATTTTATTGATTTTCAAAATAGCTCTGGTCTTTTTGACATTAATAAAGAATGATGTTGGGGTCAAATAGCCCTCCTTAGTACCTTGAAAACTACACACATTTTTTGAATTTCTGGTATAATAGAGTTA
>JAQSXG010000469.1 GCA_029256785.1 Neobacillus sp. | reverse complement strand
ATCCGTTTCACTTCTCTTGGAATCAATCCCTACAGTTGGTATAAAATAGTCATCTGTCCAATCAGACCAACGTAACCCGCAAACTTCACCCGGGCGCATACCAGTAGTAAATAATATCAAAAACGCTGTATATGCGCTTGATTGTTTAGTGTCCTTTAAATTTAGAAACCTGTTAATTGTTTTTTCATCCCAAGTTTTTCTTTTAGCTTTTCTAATGGCCGGCTTTTTAATTCCAATACAAGGATTAACACGTATTTGTTTTAAAGTAATAGCAAAGTCAAAAATTTGCGACAAAAGATTCATTGCCTTATTTATTGTAGCCGGTGCTTTGTCCAATTGCATCATAAAATCAAATATATCGGAGCTTTCAATCTCCTTCGTTAGCCATTCTTTAAAGTATTCTTTTATATAAATATCATAATAATTCTTATTAGTACGGTATGTGGCCATAGAAACTGTCTTTTCACGCATCTTAAGCCATCTATCGGCTGTAGCAGTAAAAGATTCTTTTTCATATACTTTATGACCTGATTCTATAACTGATTTTTTCATTTCCAATTCTTTTAATTGGGCATCTGGCTTACTATCAAATCCCTCTGACCATTCATATTCTTGTTTTCCATCTTTTGTCCCTAGATATACGGCAGCATACCATCTGCCGTTCTTTTTTTGCACTGACATATGTACCTCCTTATTCATAATCTATATTTGAGTGATGTGCATAAAACTCTATTAAATTAGCCGGAACAGGCTTGTCGTAATCCCCGTTTTCTATGTGCTTTAGTTCGTGATTTAATGATAACCTATTTTGCTCATTGCAGTATCTTGAATTGATATAAATTGTATAAAACCCATCTTTGGGTACAGTAAAAGCCCTGTAACCAATAGGCATATCCACCAAAATAACCCTAATGTTGTCTCCCAATAAGTATCCACCTTCTTTATTCTTCGTTCCCCTTAAACCTTTTAACCATTTCAATTATCAGTTTTAAGTCGTCTGGATTTGCTTTTCTGCTAGCATCAAACAACATCCTGAGTTCTTTGTTGTGAAATATCTGGTTAGCGATTTCAGCGGTTTCATCGTTTAAGTAATATTCTTGTTCTGATTTTTCTTTCCCCAATAAATATTCAAGCGAAACATTAAAATGGTCAGCTATTAACTGCAATTTATCTGCCTTTGGTGTTATTTTCCCGTTTTTCCAGTCACTAAGCGTTGACTGCGATATTCCCGTTGCCTTAGAAACTTGGTAAGCTGTTGTGTTATTTAATAACAATAGTTGTTCAAAAATTTCGTACATTTTTGTTCACCTTTCACAAAAACGAGTATAGTTAATAAAAACGTACATTTTATTGTTGACTACTAAGTGTAACAGTAGTATACTACGTCTATACCAATTAAAAACGTAGTAATCAAAACAAAATAGTTCGTTTATACGTATACTTATTTTTAAATTTATTACCTGTTCGACAAACAGTAGTATATCACAAAACATAAGTAAACGCAAGTATTGGTACTGAAATATTTATGGGCAATATTACCTAGAAAGGAGGATATATGTCTAATCTTTTGAATTGCAATGAAGTTGCAGAAAGGTATGGTGTAAAAGTAATTACTGTGTGGGATTGGATACGAAAAAAGAAAATTCCGGCAATAAAAATTGGGAAAGAATATCGTATCACCGAAGAAGATTTGAAACGATTTGAGGATTCTAAACGCACTATAAAAACAGGTTAGGAGGTAACTATGGAACAGGCATACTATACGCTGAAACAGGCTAGGGAAATACTCTGCGTTTCAGAAGCAACTATCAGGCGTAGAATAAAGTCTGGTGAAATCCCAAGGGCAAGTTTTAGCGGAAGAATTTTAATACCAGCGTGGTTTATGAATCTAGGGTTTGAAAAAGAATCTTTGTATTCCCCCATGAAAGGAGAATCTTATTGAATAACTTAGTTTCACTAAACGGAAATGATGTATTTACCAACAGCAAGGTTGTATCCGAAGGAACAGGGATACGTCATGATAAGTTAAAAGAATCCATAAGAAAGCATGAATCCAAGCTGAAAAAGTTAGGAAAACTTTCTACCTCATATGGGGGAGAAAGTACAGGCGGTAGAAGGTTAGAAGTTTATGACCTTAACGAGCAGCAAGCTACATTCCTTATCACGCTGCTTAAAAATACTGATAAGGTAGTAGATTTCAAGCTCGAACTTGTCCGTCAATTTTACGAAATGCGCCGGTTCATCCTGGAACGCCAATCCAGCGAATGGATAGCAACCCGATATCAAGGTAAGCTTACCAGAAAAGCAGAGACTGACACTATTCAAAAACTTGTAGAGTATGCAAAAATCCAAGGGAGCACCCATTCGGACAAGCTTTACATTACTTATTCCAAGTTGGCAAACAGTGTTACAGGTATCAGTAAGCGTGATGATGCAACAATAACACAATTAAACAACCTCGAACTGGTGGAAAATATTATACTGCATGTGATTGATGCAGAAATTCTGATGGATAAGCATTATAAAGAAATTTACCAGGATTGTAAAAAGAGGTTGGAAACCTTTAAAGACATTGCATATCTTACGCAGCAAAAGACAGGATAGGGGGTGTAATCCATGCCAAAGTTAAAAGAATCCGATGAAGAGCAGAAAAATAGGCTCACAAGAGCCTACATAGCAAAGAACATGGAACTATATGGACTTTCTGATGAGCAGATCGCAGTAAAACTTAGATGTACTAAAAGAACCTTCCAAAACAAAAAGAAGAGGCCTGAAACATTCACTTTGGGAGAACTTAGAAAGCTGTGCATCGTAATTAAACTTAACGATGAAGAGAAGTCGCTCATATTGTGAAAGGAGGGACAAGCCCAATGAATTATAGCGAATGGAAAGTTACATCAAATCGTATTGACGGCGAAAAGATTTACGCTGCATACCGTCTGCGGGACACAAATGAGGTAGACCATTCTGGAAACAGGGAGTATGCGGGCGGCTGGACTAACAATAGAGATGCGGCGCAAGTAATAGCTGACCAACTGAATTCCCGCGCTGAAGGTATCCGCCCATGAAGCATAAACTTAAAATCCTCTTACCCTTATCTATATTCGCCGCCATTTTCTATCTTTGGGGCATATGCGGTTCCCTGGAGGTGGACAGTATCACAGTAGGACAAGCCCTGGTAAGAGGTGGAATTACATCGGTGTACCTGGTCCTAGCGACCGTTACATATTTGATTATTGAGAGGAAGGAGGAAGAGAGGTTATGAATGAAAGACAACGTTTAGAAAATGCGTTATTAGAGTTTATTGAAAGAGTAGTAAAGGAGCCATCCAGCGAAGAGGATGTAAAAATACTTCCTGCAATGGCTCATGAGTTGATTGAATTATGGAAGATTTAGATTTCCTTACTATTTAGCTCAGCAAGTTTATCATAAATCACTTGCATGAACTCAGCAATTTTTTCACCACCATCTTTGGAAGGCGGCGTGTTGGTATTTGACATTTTAGCTACTGTTATGTCTTTTACCATTTCGATTAACCGGCAATTACTTAATTTATCCATAAGGTTTTTCTCCTTTCTTTTGTACTCGACTACTGCAATAGCCGTTAAGGGGATTATACCATAAATTTGGAAAGGAAGTGATAAACAATGCAGAAATATGAAGTAGGGCAAACCTATACAGCTCTGATATGCGGTAATTTCCATACATTCACTGTACTGACCGATGATTCAGAAGTTGATGGGACAATTGGAATCCAATGGGATGATTGCGAAGATGAAGAGTGGGACTATCCGGAGGAGATTGACCGATGGGTACAGGCTGCCAGGGATATGGCAGAGGAAGAGAGGAATTCATGAGATCCCTGTGCAAGACCTGCGGAAAGTACTGGAACATAAGTATCCTGCAGGAGATACCAAGGACCGGGTACGAGTGCCCGAAATGTGCGGTAAAAAGGAAAGGAGGTAAAAGGCCATGGTTAAGACGCATCCAGAATCAAGGTTCGCACTTAAAACACTTGATGAAATAAGGGATTCCAAAGATGTGATTTTACAGCTTGAAAAGACAGGTAGTTCATTTTTGGAAAGTAAAAAGGAAATATATCTGTGTGAGGTGGTCTCTTCTACAATGTACAATCGGTCGGAAACTGCAGAACGCCTTACAGATGAAATTGTACGAGTCAATGCCGAAAATCGGCGACTACAAAAGAAA
>JAQSXG010000468.1 GCA_029256785.1 Neobacillus sp. | reverse complement strand
GGAAGCAAAACCGTCCCCATCCATATAATTATAATAGTTTACATCATCCTGAGAGAGGACAAATGGCTTTTTATCAGGTGGTAGCATAATATCACCTGGAACAAATTGTACTGACCCATCCGCTACTGTCTCTTTTCTTGCTACATCATGGATACTAACAAGTACATAGCCGGCATGATACATTTCCGTCATCATTTCTTTAAACTCAGAGACCGTCGTCATATAAAAATTGTACCCATTCGAATCAAAGTCTCCATCAAAGGCTTTAGCTGTGTCTGCAATGAGAGAATGAAAAAACACATGACTTATTTGATTGATAGAATCATAGGCACCAAGTGATACTAAACGTTCTTTTTCAAGATGATAGCCACTTAGTGCCTTGGTTATATCATCATCGGGACCAAACTGTTCAGTAAAGACTTGGAGTAGGCTAATAGCTTCTTCATAGTCATATCCTAGCGCTAATGCATTTGCTTGTTTGATAACTTTAGTTACTTTGTCTTTCAGAGATTCTTCGTTGTCTATATCATCTGAATGATTGGTGATATCATCCTCTAAAGGTTCCTCAACAGTGTCGCTAACCTCATTGCCTATAGGAGGATCGGTAAATAAACGAGTTTCCAATCCATAATAAATAAATAGTGCTAAAGTACAAAGGAGAATAATTTCTATTGCTAAAATCTTTCTGGACATTTTTTTCTTCTTGTGTCGTTGACTTCTAGGCAACATATCTTCATCTCCCCTTATAATCTATTTTACTATTAATTTTTAATTAGGAGAGCTACTCACTGTAATAACTTCTATCCCTTTACAAAAACAGACGTACTTCAAAGCCAATATGTTACACGGTACCTCCCTTCAAAAGCAATAGGCAGGTTTCGCATTAAGGCTGGCTTTATGGTACAATTTCTCTAGTCAAAATGAACGGAATCCAGGTGTAAAGGAAGTAAAGTAAATAATGACAAATAAAACAATACCAGTTAAGAGAAATGATTATATAGATGTGGTTTTTGAAGATTTGACCCATGATGGCGCGGGTGTTGCCAAGGTGGACGGCTATCCCTTGTTCGTTCCCAATGGATTACCAGGTGAAAAGGCGAAGGTAAAAGTTATCAAAGCAAATAAAGGCTACGGCTTCGGACGTTTAATAGAACTTTATGAAAAAAGTCCGGATCGAGTAGAAATTGCTGAAGGGGAAATGCACAAATACGGCGGTTGCCAGTTGGAGCATATCAGCTATGAGGGGCAACTGAAGTACAAAGAAAATCAGGTACGACAGGTTCTTACGCGGATTGGCAAGCTAGAGGATGTGAAGGTGCATCCAATTCTAGGGATGGACAATCCATGGCATTACCGAAACAAAGCACAGGTTCCAGTTGGTGAAAAGGATGGTAAATTAATTGCTGGCTTTTTTAAGCCAAGAAGCCATGAAATTGTCGATACCGATGAAAGTCTGATTCAGCTACCAGAAATTAATGAAGCTGTCCAAGCGGTAAAGGAAATTGCGAGTGAGCTCGGAATTTCTGTTTATCAAGAGGAGTCGCATAAGGGCGATCTTCGTCACATAATGGCTCGTTACGGCAAGCAAACAGGCGAGCTGATGGTGGTAATCGTTACAAGAACAGCGGATATTCCACAGAAGAATAAGCTAGTCGAGGAAATTGTGGCACGACTACCTAAAGTAAAGTCGATTGTTCACAATATTAATTCGAAGCGGACAAATGTGATTCTTGGAGAAAAAACGAAGGTATTATGGGGAACGGAAGTCATCTATGACTATATTGGTGATGTTAAGTTTGCCATCTCTGCATTGTCGTTTTATCAAGTGAATCCTGTTCAAACGAAGGTACTTTATGACAAAGCCCTAGAATACGCGGGGCTAAGCGGAGATGAATCCGTAATCGACGCTTATTGTGGGATAGGAACAATTTCATTATTTTTAGCACAAAAGGCAAAAAAGGTATTTGGTGTGGAAGTTGTCCCGGAAGCAATTGAAGATGCGAAACGGAATGCAGATCTTAACGGGTTCACGAATGTTGAATTTGCAGCGGGCGAAGCCGAGGTTGTGATTCCGAAGTGGTACAAAGAAGGTAACAGTGCAGATGTCTTGGTCGTAGATCCACCGCGTAAAGGCTGCGACGAAACATTCCTGCAAACCATTATCGATATGAAGCCAAAAAAAGTTGTCTATGTTTCCTGTAATCCAGCAACACTTGCACGCGATTTAAGGATTTTGGAAGATGGCGGATACAAGACAATAGAAGTGCAACCGGTTGATATGTTTCCGCAGACGGTTCATGTTGAGTGCGTCTCGCAGATAGTTTTAAAAGAAGCAGCAGACCCCAAATAGGGGATTCTGCTGCTTTTATTCGATTTTTGGAGCCGAAAATCGATAGTGGATTTTAGGAATTCCATCAACTTTTACATCAATACGATTTACCAAGCGGTGCAAGATCTCAGGTGTTAATTCATCAAAATCAAGAAACTGAAGTAACTCTTGTTTTAACTGTTCGAGGTTATCTACCGTTTGTTCACTTTCTATGGCTGTTTGTAACTCATTTTTCTTTTCCACTAATTCGGCCATTTCAATATCATTTGCCTCTACATTTTCACGGTAGTCCTCGTGTGAAATGATTTCTTCAGCTAACATATTGATGTATTTTCTTTTTCTGCTCTTTATTAAATCAATTTGTTTATCAAATTTTGACAGTTGTTTTTGGAGACTTTGCTTGGATTTCTTTGTCTGGGCTTCTAACTGTTTTAGATATTGCTCTTTATCAATTTGTTTCACAAATTCTTGAATATCAGTCAAAATTGTAACTTTGAGTATATCTTCTTCAATGCAATGACTACTACAGGCTTTCTTACCGTATCGTGCGTAATTCCCACATATATATCCTTTTCGATTACTCCGGTACCACATTCCTTTTCCACAATCAGCACAGAATAGAACATTCGTAAATAGATGTTTTTTAGGTGCTGTTATATACTTGGTTCTAATTTTCATTTGTTGCTGGACGGTATTAAACACCTCACGGGGAATTATAGCTTCATGAGTACCCTTAATTATTATTTGCTTTTCTAGATCAACTTTTTTTCTTTTTTTACTGGTAACACTAACTGTGGTTGTACGGTTCTGAACTAAGTCGCCTGCGTAATGAGGATTAATGAGAATAAGCTTAATTGTTGAGTCATTCCATTTATCTCCTGCATTCTTTTTTCCTGCAATTTCAGCAGGTGTAGGAATGCCCTCATTGTACAATCTTCTCGCGATACTATCACGACCCCTTCCGGCTAAGTATTCTTGATAGATTCTTCTAACAATGCTTAGTGTATTGTCATCTTTAACATAAAGTTTACCTTCTTGAACATCATAGCCGTATGGGGGATTGGAGCCTTTAAAAAGGCCTTTTTTTGCCCGAGTTCGCAAGGTCTCTTTTACGCGATTACTTGTATTTTGTGATTCCTGTTCATACATCCAGGCGTACAAACCAAACATCGAGGTATTACCAGTCAAAGTGTTGATAGCGTTATCTAAGGTGATAATGTGAATCCCTTGATTTTCGCAAAGATTTTTGATTTTGTACGATAATTCTCCATTCCGAGCCAAACGGGATAACTCTTTGGCTAAAATGATATCGAACCTTTTTTCTTGGGTATCTTCAATCATTCTTTAAAGATGCTCCATCTTTGCTGTAGTTCCTGTTTGGACATCTACATAAAAATCGTAGATGTCCCAGCCTTGCTCTTGCACGTACCGATAAAACAGTTCTTTTTGATATTTTAAAGAAGCTTTTTGTTCTTCCTTATCAGTTGAAACCCGCGTGTATATTACACATCTCATAGTACACCAATTCCTTTTTGAGTGTTTTGAGATGTAGCAGTGTTTAGCTTAATAGCATTATTGACAAGTTCTTCAATTTTATTAGTAATTATTCGTTCCAATAAGATATTGAAGTCGCAGCCATTATCATGTGAATAAACACGTTCAACTAAGCTAGTCTTCTTAACTATCAAACTCTCCACCTCCATCTAGAACAATTAGCTTTGCATTGTGTTTTTCAAGAAGTGATATAAATGAAGACAATTCAATAAGATCACGGCTAATTCTATGAAAAGAGTCAATATCACAGTTTCAATTAACCCCACTTCCACTAGGTGAATTAGCCACCTTAATCCAGAACGCTCATTTATTGGAGTAAGTCCAGATATATGAGGATCTT